>JARLGN010000611.1 GCA_031292775.1 Acidobacteriota bacterium
CTTCATGATGGCGTCGATCAGCCGGTCACGCTTGTCCGGTGCGGGATCCTTGAGGAATTGCTCCACTTCGGCCGGAGTAGGCAGAATGCCAGCGGAATCCAAATACGCCCGACGGATAAATTCCGTGTCGCCGGCCGGAGGCGAAGGAGGAATGTGCAGAACTCCCAGGTGGTGAAGAATATCGTCATCGATATAGCTGTGCCGAGGCGCGTTTTGGAAGACCGCCTCCTCCAGTTTGTAGGGATAGGGAATGCGCAAGCGCGAGAACGTGACATGGCTCTGGTACCATACGGTCACCGGCGCTTCGCCAAAGCTGTGCATGATGACGTGACCATAATTGTCGACGGTCGCCACACCTTCATTGCCACTGTCATACTTGGCCCATCGCGTCACATCTTCCTTGCGGCCGTCAGAGAAGGTTGCCGTAACCGCGAGTTGCTGTTCGGCCCCCGGACGCAGTGAAGCTTCCTGGGGGAGAACATCAATCTGGGTCACCCGCGCGTCAGAATTCAGTGGAGCGGGCATGCCTTGGGCAATCCAGCCGGAAACGACCCGATATTCGGGCGAGTCAACCGCAAAGCGCCTTCCACCGCCGTGGGGGATGCTGAGAGTGGGTTTCAGCAGGATCAAACTTTTGGCGGGCTCCAGGCGTTCGGTGCGCCGGGCGAGAGCCTGATGGGTCAAGGTCATGTAATCGATGTCCGGGTCGTAGCCGCGCAACGTGAGCTTGAAGCCATTCTTTCCCGCCGCCGCGCCATGGCAAGGTCCCGAGTTGCAGCCCATTTTTGTCAAGACGGGCTGGACGTCGTTGCGAAAGCTCCAAACCGCGGGAGCCGTGAAATCCTCAATCTTGAAGGGAACACTCGCGCGCCGGCCCTTTACCGTTGCCGTGACGGTTGCCTGGCCATCACCTTCCGCCATAGCAAAATCGTTGTTGATGCGCGCCACTTTGGGGTTCGAAGAGGTGAGAGCTGCCTGGCTGGTCAAGTCTTCCTGGTGGCCGTCCGTGAACGTGCCCTCCACAACCAGGCGTTGATTGTAATGCGAACCGGAGATGGTAATCGCCGAAGGGAGAATTTCGATTTTAGCGAGAGGAACCTGCGGATAGGCGTTGTGATCGGCGACCGGCGTTACCTGAGCTCTGTTTGTGGCTGTCGCTTCCGGTTTGTAGTCACCGCCGGAGTGATAGGGCACGTCCTTGCGCATCTGCGGGGACGGTGCGACCGACGACTGTTCCGCGTTTGATTCATAGGAGGCGCAAAATACCATCAACGCGCAAACGGCAACGACGACGATCAGAAAACGGCGCGGATTCATGAGTTCCTCAAAATAAGTGGCGAGTGGCACGTCTGTAAGAACCGAAATTCGAAGATCGAAATTCGAAAATCGCGGCGAGCTTCGAATTTCAAGTTTCGATTTTCGCCTTTCGGGTGCTCGTCACTAGTCACTTGTCACTGCCTTTCAGACCAGCAGTTCCTCAATCGGATCAAAGCCGTGGTCCACGATGCGCACAACGCGGCCTTGCGGAGTTTTGAGCTCAGTATCGATGGGGATTCCAAGGCACTTGTACACTGTTGCCGCCACGTGCGCTGGCATCACCGGGCGATCCTTGGGGGCACCGCCAATGGAGTCCGATGAGCCAACAATCTGGCCGCCCTTGATTCCACCACCCGCCAAGACAACCGTCCAGCACTGTGGCCAGTGGTCGCGACCACCGGCGGGATTGATTCTTGGCGTGCGGCCAAATTCACCCGTGGCCAGCACCAGCGTGCTCTCCAGCAGGCCGCGGTCGCTCAAATCTTCCAACAAGGAACTGTAAGCGTGATCAAACATCGGGCCCACCAGGTCGCTATAGCATTGGATGGGGCTGAACGGAGCGGACCCGTGGATGTCCCACGTGATATCGTTGAACACCGTCTCAAACATATTGACTGTTACAAATCGCACACCGCGCTCCACCAGCCGGCGCGCCAGCAGGCAACCCTGTCCGATGCGCGACATGCCGTAGCGATTGCGCACGTCTTCCGGTTCCTGCGTCAGCTCAAAAGCCTCGCGCGCTTTGGCGGAAGTCATTAACGTGTAGGCCTGGTTGAAGGTGGCATCCATCAATTTGGCGTCCTGATTGGTGTCCTCGAAGTATTTCACCGACTGATCGATGACCTGACGCCAACTGCGCCGGCGATCGACTCGCACCGCGGAAATGTAATCGGGCGGAAGCATGTCGGGAACTTGGAAATTCGCCGCAGAGGGATCAGCGTTGAGGACGAACGGATCATAAGCCTTGCCCAGGAACCCGGCGCTATCACCGTGCGGCAGGTTGCCTCCGAGTTCCCCAATGATGTAAGGGATCAAAACATTGGGAGGCATGTCGCCGCGCGGGCCGCGTTCATATCTCAGCACGGAGCCGTAATTGGGCGACTCCAGCCCGCCTTGGAACAATCTTCCCGTCTGCATCATTTGACAGCCGGTGTCGTGCACCGCCGCGGCGGTGTGGTAGCAGGACCGCAGCAAGGCGAACTTGTCCGCGTGCCTGGCCATGCGCGGGAAGATTTCAGAAATCTCCATGCCGGGAACGTTGGTTTTGATGGGCTTGTAGGGGCCGCGAATGGAGGCGGGTGCGTCCGGCTTCATGTCCCAGGTGTCGAGCTGGCTTGGCCCGCCGACCAGCATCAACTGAATGCAGTTGATGTCCTTTTCGGGATTGACAGCGCCCTGAGCCTTGAGTGAAAGGAACTCAGGCAAGGTCAAACCCATAAACCCGAGCGCGCCGGCGTGGAGAAAGTCACGGCGCGTTACGCCATCGCAAAAACTTACTTTCTTGTCCGCATCCAGCCTGAACATCGTATTGGCTTCTCCATCCCAAAGTAACGGTTCGGTCCGCTTGGAGGCAGGAGTGTGATTACTGGCTGACCGTCCGGTTATCGGTGCGCCCAGCGGGATCCATTATTGGGTTCACTTGCCCTGACATGCGCGGAGTCGTAGCGCTTGGATGCTTCAAGCTCAATCTAAGTACAGTCGCAGTAATGGCCGTTACGGATGCCAACAGTTACCTGCCTCAATTGTGATGCTCGCCCCGAGCGCTCACTATTATACTCCACCAAACTTGCGGTGGTGTGAGGAAATTGGTTTTCTGGGGTTAAAACTTTGTTCAGTCCTCGCCGAGGCCCATCCCGGCGGTGGGGTGCGTGAAGGCGCCGATTCTTTACGTTACGCCTCAGCCCATTGTTTCGTGATATAGGCGAGTGCTCTTGCCAAGGCAGCTTCCGCGTTGTCGGTGGGGCGGAATTCCATGTTGAGCCACCCCGAAAATCCCCAATCTTTAAGCGCGCGGAATCCCGGGCGGTAATCGAATGGCAGCGAGCCAGGCTCGGTGCGCGCCTTGCCATCCGCCAAGTGAACGTAGACCGTGTACTTGCCGTACTGCTTCAAGGTTGCGGCAATGTCCTGCTCTTCCAACTGCATATGATAGAAGTCGCTGATCAGCTTGAAGCCGGGAGCCCCCACGGCTTCAATGAATCCGGCAGCCTGGCTTTGAAGGTACATGAAGTGGGTTTCCTTACGGTTGCACGGCTCCAGCATCAGGTTAATGCCGGTGCGTTGGACGTCCGGCGCCAACTCCTTGAGTTGCGTCACCAGCAGGCGTTCTTCAATCTCCCGCGGCGTCATGATGGGTGAAATGTCCTGAAAGCGGTTGGGGCCAAAGGTCGGGACTTCCAGGACATCGTTGGCCCCGAGCGCACGAGCCATTTCCAGGCGCTTGCGGTCCAGTTCCACTGCGTGGGCGCGAATTGCGGGGTCCGTGTCCAGGAGTTTGATGGAGCCCGTGATGGCACTGACGGCGATCCCGATGCCGGCGAGTTGCTCCTGGATGTCTTCCACCGGCTGGTTTAGCCATTCGCCGCCCAATTCAATGCCGTCGTAGCCGAGCCGTTTGACCAATTGTGCCCGCTCGCGCAAGGTGAATTCGCGGGGAAGGGGGGTGCGTACGCCGAAGCGGACATTGCCCGCTTGCTGTTGGGCTTTACTTGTGCCCGCCGCAAGGAACGCGCCTCCCGCAGATGCTGCACATCCTGCCAGGAATTTTCTTCGGTTCACTCTGCCTGCGTGTGTCATTAGCGATATCCTCACAGTTGTTCTGGCGGCTTTGCCCGCAATCCTCAACCCGCGGGCACATCTTTAAGGGTCGACCGGAAAGGCGGGGCCGAAGCCACGCCCTTCCCAAAGTGCGGTGAGAATTCCCGCTTAGCCTGCGGCCGGGGGAGCCTCGGCAGGCAAGGATTTTGCAGAGGATCTGTCCAACAGATCACGCACCTGGGTCAAGAGATCGGAAAGGGAAAAGGGTTTCTGGATATAGGCGGTAAGCGCGTTCCAGTGCCGCATGATCTGGTCGGTATACCCGGACATGAAAAGCACTGGTATCGTGGGGAACTCAGCCGTGAATTTCTCCGCCAACTCCATGCCGCCCATCGTTGGCATAATGATATCCGTCAACAGCATATGGATCGGTCCGGGGTGACTTCGGGCCACAGACAGAGCTTCCGCACCATCGCACGATTCGATGACGACGTAGCCGTAGCGTTCCAGAATCCCCCTGGTATATTTTCGTACTCCCGCCTCGTCTTCCGCCAGCAGAATGGTCTCTCCTTTCGCGGAGAGCTGCTCGACGCCAGCCGCAGATTCGGTCTTGGATTCAAAACCAAAAGATGGGAAGAATAATTTGAAGGTGGTCCCATGCCCGGGTTCGCTGTAGACCCAGACGGAGCCGCTGCTTTGGTTGACCACAATCCCATACACCGTTGAAAGTCCCAAGCCCGTGCCTTTTCCGGGTTCTTTGGTGGTGAAGAAGGGCTCAAACAGGTGGGACTTTACTTCCGCAGTCATTCCCGTACCCGAGTCGGTGACCGTCAATACCACATACTTTCCGGGGCTGACGGAAAGGTGGGTGCGAGCAAAGAGATCGTCCACCATCATGTTGGAGGTTTCGATCAACAACTTGCCGCCATCCGGCATGGCATCCTTGGCGTTGACGGCGAGGTTCATAAGGACTTGGCCCATTTGGCCGGGGTCTGCGCGAAAACTCCCCGCTTCGCGATCCAGATTGAGGGTCAACTCGATGTTCTCACCCAGCAACCGCCGCAGCATATTTTCGTAATCCTTTATGAACTCATTCACCGCGATGGTTTTGGGTTCGGCAACCTGACGGCGGCTGAATGACAGTAGTTGGCGCGTCAGGCCCGCAGCCTGCATTGCGGCTTTGGAAAGTTCCTGCACGGACTCGCGCAAAGAGTTCTCCGGACCCATCTCCGCCAGGACCAGATGAGCGTACCCATTTATGATCGTAAGCAGGTTATTGAAGTCGTGCGCGATGCTGCCTGCCAACCGCCCGACGCTTTCAAGCTTCTGCGATTGCAGAAGTTGCTGCTCCAGGCGCTTGCGTTCGGTAAAATTCAGAATTACGCCCACCACGCGGATGGGCTGCGCTTGCGCGCCGAAAAACACCCGCCCCCGGCTGGAAAGCCAGCGTTCCTGGCCATCTTCAATCCCCACGGCCCGATAGTCGTCCGTGTACTCCCCGCCATTCTCGTAGCGCAATGCAGCCTGCAGAGTTCGTGCCGCGCTCTCACGGTCGTCAGCGTGAACGGCCCGCAGGAAGGTGTCGTAGGTAACCTCTGCCTCATGTGACAGCCCAAAGTGTTGCTGCGCAAACTTTGACCAGATGAGCTTGCCGGATTGGGGGTAGAGATCGAACGTGCCGATCTGCGTTGCCTCCACGGCCAGCGCCAGGCGTTCCTCGCTCGCGCGCAATTCTTCCTGGGCCCGCCGGGTTTCGCGACGCCTCTCCGCTTCCGCCAATTCGCGCTCCACGGCGGGAACCAGTCGCGTTAGGTTGTTCTTGGTGAGGTAATCATGCGCCCCGGATTTCATCATTTCAACCGCGGTGTCCTCACCCATCATGCCCGACACTACAATGCAGGGAATGTCCTTACCGCACTCTTGAAGAATGCGGAGTGCAGCGGGCGCATCAAATCCCGGCAGGTGGTAGTCCGCGATAATCAGGTCCCAGGTGGGATCGTCGAGCGCGCGGCGCAGTCCCTCAGCATCATCCACGCGATGGGAAAATACTTCGAATCCTGCCTGCATCAGCAGGCGCAGGATCATGTCTGCGTCGCTCTCGGAATCTTCGATTTGTAACAGCCGCATGGATTTGCTCATGGAGCCTCACTTCCAAAAGAATTTTGCGGTGGTGACGTTGCGGGGCGCTGCGTCCCGTCAGAGTATCTCATCCCGTGGGAGGAGAAGGGGGCTACAAAGAGGAGTTGTTTTTTCGCCATTGTTTGTTTTCAATAATATTCCGGCTTTGAACGTATAAGAAAAGAATTCTTTTCTTTTTCTCTTTCCCCTCACTTCACCTTAGGGGGGGGCTCGTTCAAGACCAGCCAATACAACCCCAACTGGGAGACGGATTGGACAAAATGTTCGAAATCCACCGGCTTGCGGATGTAGCTGTTGACTCCCAAGTCGTACCCCGCGGCCATATCTTGTTCTTCCCGGGAAGAGGTAAGAATGACCACGGGGATGCGGCGGGTGGCTCGCTCCGTGCGAATTCGCCGCAGCACATCCAAGCCTGACACTTTCGGCAATTTCAAGTCCAGCAAGGTCAGGGTGGGGAGATCGGATGTGTCACGCCCCGCGTATGCCCCAACGCCGAGGAGGTAATCGAGCGCCTCCTGGCCGTCGGTGACGACAACCAATTCATTTACGATGTGGCCCTTCTTAAGGGCTCGCTTGGTGAGGTCAACATCACTGGGATTATCTTCGACCAGGAGAATCGTTTTGTCTTTCATGATTGGTTATCTCCCAACGTGAAATAGAACGTCGCCCCTTCACCCACTTGTGCCTCGGCCCAGATGCGGCCGCCATGCCGGTGAATGACCCTCTGCACAGTGGCCAAGCCAATCCCCGTGCCGGGAAATTCACTGGTTTTGTGCAGGCGCTGGAAGGGGGCGAAGAGCATGCCCGCGTAGGCCATATCAAAACCCGCGCCGTTATCGCGCACGAAAAAGGCCGGCTTGCCTTTGTACTCCGTCTTGCCAAACTCCACCCGTGCCAGCGCACGCAGTCCGGTGAACTTCACGGCATTAGCGAGCAGGTTGGTCAGCGCAATCTCCAGAAGACGCGGGTCCCCAACCCCCTTGAGCTGCGGCGCCACAATGAATTCGATGGTCCGGTTGGAGTTTGCCTCCTTTAGCCGGGCAACAATAGTTTGGGTGAGAGAGGTCAAGTTCACGGTACTGGGGACCAATTCCCCCCGGCCGACGCGCGAAAGGTACAGGATGTCGTCAATCAACCTTCCCATGCGCTGCGCTTCGGAGCGAACGCGGTCAAGGTACTTGTGCCCTTGCTCATCCAGACGCTCACCACAATCTTCCAGCAGCGCCAGGCTCCATCCATCGATGCCCCGAAGTGGTGCGCGCAAGTCGTGCGAGACAGAGTGCGCAAAAGCTTCCAGTTCCCGGTTGGCTGATTCCAACTCTGCCGTACGGGAGCGCACACGCTGTTCCAGTTCGACGTTGAGCAGGCGAACCTCTTCTTCCGCTCGTTTGCGTTCTGTAATATCCATAAAGGACACGGCGAATTGATTCGGGCGCGGCGAGTACGCACTTCCGGCATAGTAGCGCCCCAGCGAGCGCGCGTAGTTTTCGAAAACGGCAGGCTCGCCTGTTGCCGCCACCCGGCCATAGAGCTTGATCCAGTATTCTTCCAGCTCGGGGAGCACTTCGAGGGCGCTGCGCCCCAGGATTTGGCTGCGACTCAGACCGGTATAGCGCTCGAAAGCCGGGTTGACATCCACGAAGCGATAATCGCGGGGCTTCCCCTGCGCGTCGAAAACCATCTCGTGCAGCGCCAGCGCGCCCTCCGAGCGCTCGAACAACTGGCGGTAGCGAAGTTCGCTTTCCTCCAGGGCTTTTTCCGTTATCTTGCGCTCAGTGATGTCTTGAATGGTACCGATCATTTTGAGGGGAGGGACCTGACCTCCCGGCACGAGTTCCCCTTTTCCTGACACCCACCTTACCGCCCCGTCGCTCGGGCGGGTGATTCTGTAGTCTCTCTCGAAGCGCTTCCTCTCCACTATGATTTGCTCGAAATAAGCCCCCATTTCCTCTCTTTGGCTCTCGTGCACAATCGCTTTCCAGCCCTCGACGTCTCTTGGGTAGTCACTTCCAATCCCGAAGATTTCGTCCAGGACGGCGGAACTGGACCAGCGCCCGGTGGCGATGTCGAGGTCGTACGACCCTATTTTCCCGACGCGCTGGGATTCCCGGAGCAAATTCTCGTTCCGCTTCAGGGCTTCCTCCGCGATCTTGCGCTCCGTGATGTCGGATTTGATGGCGATGTAGTTGGTGATTTCGCCGGAGGCGTCGCGCACCGGGGCAATAGTCGCCTCCTCCACGTAGAGCGTGCCGTCCTTGCGCCGGTTGGTAAACTCTCCGTGCCATAATTGGCCGGCGGTGATGTGCGCCCACATGTCCTGGTAGAACTCGGCGTCGTGCTGGCCTGACTTGAGGACCCTTGGGTTTTTCGTGAGAGCCTCGACACGGGAGTATCCGGTGGAGCGGCTGAAAGCCGGATTGACGTATTGGATCTTCGCGTCGCGATCCGTGATCACCACGGTCTCGGCGGCCTGCTCGATGGCGGTGGACAAAAGCATTCTCTCGGCCTCCGCACGCTTGCGCTCGGTAATGTTGCTGACCACGCCGTCGATGCGGATGCGTCCGTCCTCCCGCCGCACCTGCACGCTGTCGCGGACCCAGCGAACCGCTCCGTCCGGAAGGATAATGCGGTACTCGTCAGTTAGCAGACCGGCTTGGCCGGTCAAGATTCTCCCGGCGCTTTCCTGGAATTGCGGCCGGTCGTCAGGATGAACGATGCTGAGCCACCGTTCCGGACCCGGCAAGAAGAACTCGGCTGGCCGGCCGGTAATCTTCTCCACGACCGGCGAGTAGTAGTGGTGGATCACCTGCCCTTGGTCGTCGGTCTCTGCGCTCCACAGGCAGTCGGGAATGGAGGCCAGCACACTCTGCAATTCGTCCTGGCTGCGCCTCAGCTCTTCCTGCGCCCGTTTGGCCGCGGTGATTTCGACCAGAGTACCTTGTACAAATGTTTCGCCCGTGTCGTTTGCTGTGGTCAGGCAGAGATTGGAGACCGCCCAGATAGGCCTGCCATCCTTGTGCCGAAACTTCACCTCAACCCCAAATAGTGTTTTCTCGGCCTGCAGCCGGGCCATCAGCTCCGACCGCTTTTCAGGCTCCCAGTGGAGATCCCTCATGCTAAGGCCCAACATTTCCTGGGGCGAATCGTAACCCAGCATGCGCGCGGCGGGGCTGTTACAGTCAATGATGTTACCGTCAATCGTGTTGCGGATAACCACGGCGACGTTGGTCTCAAACAGCAAGCGGAAGCGTGACTCGGAAGCCCGCAATGCTTCCTCTGCCCGCTTGCGCTCAGTGATGTCGCGATTGGCTTCCAAGACCGTTTTGTTGCCTTGCGTGTCCACGGTCGATGTCCAATGAGCCTCAATGCTGAGCCTTCGGCCATCCTTGGTGGCAGCGGTTAATTCTCCCTTCCATTGACCATCACGTTCCAGCAGGGCGTCGATCCGGGCTATGCCCAGGGGATGCGAGGTTTGGAGAAGTTCGTGGCTGTTTCGACCCACCGCCTCCTCCCGCGTGTACCCATAAATGGTCTCGGCCCCACGGTTCCAGTAGCCAATTACGCCCCCAGGCCGGCAAATTATCAGCGAGTCGTGGGCTTGTTCCAGCAGGTCGGCGTGGCGGCGCAGGGCTTGGGTGATTTCCTCTCGCCGGACGGTTTCCCGTTCAATGACTACGCTGGCGAAGACCAGCAGCAGGACCAGTGCCCCGCTGCCCAACCCCAGTACCCAACGCCCGCGGGAGGCGCGGCTCTCGGCTTCGGCTGTGCGCTTTGCCAATAAATCGTGCTCTTCATCCATTAGGGCATCCAGCGTAGAGCGCAACTCATTCATCGATTGCACTCCTTCGCCGGAGCGAACGAGGTCAAGAGCCGCGTCAACTTGTGCGGCTTTGCGCAGTTCAATGGCTCGCTTCAGCACGCTCATTCTCTCGCCAGTAAGCCGATTGATCTCGATCCAACGTGTCTGCTGGCTGGAACTGTCGGATGTCAGATCCTTCAGCTTTTGCAGATCGCGGGGAAGGGCAGCTATTGCAGAGTTGTAGGGTGCCAGATAGCTCTCATCACCCGTCAGCAGGAAACCGCGCTCCCCGGTCTCGGCGTCCTTCATCGTGGACAGCAGAGACTCCGCCGAGTTAATCACCCGGTAGGTGTGTACCACCCATCCTTCCGCGTCC
>JARLGN010000612.1 GCA_031292775.1 Acidobacteriota bacterium
AAACGCTGGAAGAATACGACATCGCCGAGACGGCCAGCACGGCATCTACTTGATAACCCTTGGCCCCGGAAGTTTGCTATTAGTCCAAACCAAGAGTGGATGACAACATCAGGCCCATCAGGGCCGACAGATTGTGGCCCATGGCGGCAGCCGTGGGATAGTGAAGGGCTCTCAATTGCATTTCGAGCCCCGCCAGGGGCGGCAGATTCATCTCGTTGAACCAAAAGAAGCGTGGGCTGCGCTACAAAAGGCCTAAAGTCAGAGCTCGGATCTGCCGATAGTACTGTTAGTTAGAACAAACAGCGCCAGGTGTCTCCTCATGCCATATGTCTTGATGATTCGGGAACTCCGCGGTGCTTGGGGCGATCGGGGGCCGATTACCGAAATCTTTCCCACCCGGGAGGAAGCTGAGGCTGAACTCCTTGATTACGTGCGGGAGAACTGGGACGGGAAAATGTGCCAAGACCCTCCGGAGGAACAGGACGAACTTGTTGAGCAGTATTTTGATTGCGTCCCCGAAGCGTACGACATCGCCGAGGCAGCCTGGCTTCAGGTTCTTGGAAAGACCGCTTCAGTAACACATGCACGTCATCTTTCTCTTTGGCGGAGGTTTTCCCCTCCCGCTGGGGCGACCTTATTCCGACGACCAGCCCCATGTCGTGCGACACGCACGTTGATCCGATTGCAGCAGGCCGAAACCGGGGTTAAACTCTCGAGCCGCACAGCGATTTGCTCCGCGTTGACTGGACATGATTCCTTGCACTTTTTGCAAATGTGCTTCTGCGAACGGTTTGAAAGATACGTGAATAGAGGTTTCTTGCGTGTCTGGCCAATACAAGTGGGAACCGTTTGGCTACTGTCTTAACAAATGTGCCGCGCATTTCGGATTTGCTTTACAATTCTCCTTAGTGCTTTGGTGCCGCTCTTCCGAAGCTCGCACTCCCAGATGACTGCCGTTCTCCACCCCGCTCGCCGGAGTTTGGTCAAGGAATTTTCATCCCGTCGGGCATTGCCAAGCAACTTCTTCCTCCATCTCTTGCTGTCTGTTTTGGGTATTTTCCCATCCCGGCAATTCTTGTGGAAGTGCCAAAAGCAACCGTGAACGAAGATTACCATCCTATACTTGGTCATCACTATATCGGGGCAGCCAGGGAGATCGCGCCTATGCAGCCTGAACCGGAATCCTAGCCCGTGCAGAAAGGATCGTACCGTTTTCTCCGGTTTTGTGTTCTTAGACCGGATAAGCGACATGACCTGACTGCGCTTCGCCTTGGTCCAGATGTCCATTCGATGATGGCAGATGCCAGCCGCAAACACTCAATATGAATAGTACTTCCAGCGCCATTCTACATACTCTGAATTTATCCACTTCGGCAGCGTTACGGCTGGTTGGAGCAGGCCGTAATTTTCCTTACGCCTTGCAGCAGGGGTTAGATGAACCTTGCCCGACGGTTCAATACGGAGGTGCCCTGTGTCGAACAACAGGTGAAGGTCCGAGCGGAGGCATATGCCATTCTCTACCCGGTCGTTTCCCTTGAAGCGAACCGGAATGATATGGCTAGCTTCAAGCACTTCCTCAAGATTCACCCCAGTAAACAAGCAAACTGAGTGACTCTTGGCGAGTACATTATTCCGAAATATCCGTTGCTGTGGTCTCTCCGTCAATTCTCGCATGACTCTTCTTCGCTCCGCGATGGCCGGGAAGTTGGTGCCCTGCACTTTCCTCACTGTGACTGCTGGGTCCTCGCCCGTCGGGATCGTGAGCGCCGCGAACCGGTCCATTTCCTCTCGGTCGATCCCAACGAGATAAAACTTTTCGGTGTTCTCGTCCAACCTCTTCTGCAGGAAACCGTAGTGCGACAGAAACAGCAAGAATTCCTTCGCCATCCTTCCATCGTTCGATTCTGGGGCACAGTCTGGCCATTGAGATATGTCGAGTTTCCCAGATCTAAATAAGTGTATGGCTCTTGAGTGATCGTCGAGCGGTCTTTTGGCCCCTGCAAGCGGGATAATGATCTTGACGACCTCCTCGCGCGTCATAAACGACTCTTTCGTTCCGTAGTCGTCGCGCAGCTTTGCGAGGACATCCAAGATCAATTGGAGGGGCTTGATGCTGAGTCCGGCATTGTCCCAATCGGCTGCGTCAGCTTGAATGCGCCGATTAGGCAGCTCCAGGGTTTTTACGACAGTGGCAGCAAATTCAGTCTTCGTTATTTCCCCGTCAGCGACCTGTCTGCCGAACTTGGTTAGCGCGATTGCGCCGGGCGAATCTCCGATGAGGGCTAGGGCCTTCCAGTATTGGCCAGAATTCCTCCAGAGGTTGCGATCTGGTGTTCTCGCCAGGTTAATGCGAGTGCCCGTTTCCTTCTTGACTTTCGCGAGGTCACCAATGACCCCCACAGCGCCAGGAGATTCCCCCTCATGCTCTCCCCAAACCCTGAGAACGCCTAAGAAGACAGTGGGGTCGTTCAGGCCTTCGGTGGGCATCAGCACTGCCCAATGCCATTTGTAACCATCGAACGGCTTATCTGGCGGTTTTATAGGCGCGGCCATGGGATTCTCCTACCGGGAACATCGAGCCAAGAGCCTTAGCTAGCAACGGCGGAACCGCATTCGCAACTAGTCGATACACAGACGATTGGCATCCAGCAAACTCGAAGTCAATAGGGAATGATTGGACCAATGCTAGTTCACGTGCCGACATGCGTCTCTGATTGCTGGGGTGGTGCAATACGACCACCCCGCCCCGATCATCACCTCGTGCGGTGACGGTTGGCGCCGGCCTGTCCGGATCAATCCTCCTATGCCCCAGGTAGCCGTTGAAGCGGAGCTTATATTTTGAATAGGTGTGATTATGAATGGTTGAGTTTGTGTCGGGTTCTGGAACTCCCCTTAGGGCCTCGCTTATAGTTACCCATGGGCGGAGGAACAACCGGGTGCCAGAAGATGGGTCCGCATGTGTTGGCGGCGGGAAATCGATGGTCTGGGTACGGTCTTCCCTCTCGCCAATGAAAATGACTCTGTGCCGCACCTGGGGAACGCCGTAGTCGGCAGCATTTAGGACTTTGTATTTGACCCGATAACCCGCATCCTCAAAATCCCGAAGGATGAGCGACAAAACCCGCCCCCCTTCAAGGGTGACAAGCCCTTTCACATTCTCAGCAAGAAAATATAAGGGCTTCTTGTCGGCGATCACTCGCAGAAGCTCAAGGTAAAGCGAATTGCGTATGTCGCTTGCCCGGCGTTTCATGTTGGCCATGGAGAATCCCTGACAAGGGAAACCGCCGATGACGATGTCGGACTCCGGGATGCGATTTGAGGGTATTTCTTGGATGTATCCCTGAACGATGTGATCACCGATGTTCATTCGATAAGTCTTGACGGCGTTAGGGTCGATATCATTTGCCCAAACCACTTCATGACCCGCGAGGATAAATCCTAAGTCGAGTCCACCTACGCCTGAGAAGAGGGATACTATTCGCATCGCTTGAGCCTTGCCTCGCAATGCTTAAGTTGTTCGCCTAGCCTCTTGGAGAACAAAACCGGCACGGCATTCCCGACTTGCCGGTAGCACGAATTCATTGCCCCGACAAACTCGAATTGCAGCGGGAATGTTTGCACGATCGCGCTCTCACGGATACTTAATCGTCTGTGGTTTCGCGGATGCTGAATTGCACAAACCCCGCCCTTCCCGTTGCCCCTTGCAAGGATAGTGGGTGATGGCTTGTCCGGGTCAGTCCTCCTATGCCCTGTAAAGTTCCTGTTCGTAACCTTGTACTGTGAGCAAATGTGGTTGGGTAGGTCAGAGCCCTGCCCTGGCTCTGGAATACCGGCAAGGCCCTGGGAGATGGTCACCCACGGGAGAAGGCCATGTTTGGCCCGCGTTCCGCTTGGGTCCGCGTCCCTCGAATGAGTTGGTGAAGGGAAAACGAAATCGCAGGACCCTTGAAGGTCTTTCCTTGTACCGGCAATAATGACTCGGCGTCGCGTCTGTGGCACGCCATAGTCCGCCATGTTAAAGAGTTGATATGTGACGTGGTACCCAGCGCGTTCGAAATCCCGGATAATCTTAGCAATGACCTTTCCACGACCTAGACTCAATAGTCCGCGAACATTTTCTGCGAGGAAGTACATTGGCTGTTTATCCGTTACCACGCGCAAGAACTCGGCGTAGAGCTTATTCCGTTCGTCGGACGTAGAGCGCCGAAGGTTAGCCATCGAGAATCCTTGGCAGGGGAATCCCCCTACAAAACAGTCCGCATCAGGAATCGCGCTGGAGGGTATTTCCTGTATGTCTCCTGCAACGACGTGGCCACCGATATTCTTGCAGTAAGATTTGACACAATCCCCGTCAGAATCATTGGCCCATATGACCTTATGACCCGCGAGTTTCAGGCCGAGGTCAAGGCCACCAGCGCCGCAGAAAAGGGAGACGATGTTCATTCCAATTCAAAAGACCCGCACACAGACTATCATTATTTTGGGCCAAGCACTTGGTAAAGGCAAGAGCCAATCCCACCCTGATAAACGGTGGCGCAAAGTCATCCTGCTTTCAACGCGATTTCCCCGAGTTTCCGTGCCTTCTGGCATCATATTTGCCGCTGCCTATCGGGGGGCAATAAGGGCGATTGACACACAGACGGGTCGTCTTTGACGAACTGACGTGAGGTTCTAGGTGCCGGGCGTCAGGAAACGAAAAACATAGCCCAACGTCAGAGGTCCGCGGGTGGTGCCCACTTTGGTTTGCATTTATGCGTCCTTAGAAGCTAGGAACTTGCACCGTCGGTGGGCAGGAACGAGGGGCGGGCGGAAGGCTGTCGGCATTTTCCAATGCCGGGCGGGTTGCGGAACGGCGCCCGTCACAAATCTGCGCACTTCCTTCCGATGTTGGCGACACACGTGGGAACCCCTCGGGGAGTAGGGGCGGCGAGACGCCGCAAAGTGGCGGGGTAAACCCGCCGCTACACGGCTATGGGGCGGGGGTGGGGGCAATCCATTCAAGATACAAAATTCAAGATTCAAGACTCACGTGCGGGGGGAAACCATTCAAGATTCAAAATTCGAGATTCAAGATTAAAGGGCCCAGGGCGGGAGCGGGCAGTCGGCAGTGGGCAGATGGCAGGAGACAGGAACCAGGATTCAGGAAGAAGGAATCTGTGCCTGCCCGCGATGTACAAAACATCAATCTCTGAATAGAGCTTCAATATCGCGGCTGCCGCGGGGACACGAAGGATCAGCACGTCTTCACCCTCAACACGGTAGATGATGACGTATTCGCCAACGGGAAAGCTGCGCAAGCCGGGGCGCAAATCCTCATCGCGGCGGCGGCCCACGTGAGGATGCGTGGCAAGAAGAAAAAACCTGTTGGTGACGGAATCAACCACGCGATCGGCAATCTCAACGCTTTGGCTCTCCCGGGCGATGTAATACCAGATATCGTTGAGATCGTGTCAATGGTCAGTCATTGTAGAGGCGGCTTTACGCCGCCATGTGGTGAGGTAAACTCGCCGCTAAAACATCAATCTGAACCAAGTCTCGATGTCGGTTTCGGCCTTAGGGGCAAGTCGATGTGCCATTATCGGGTGGGGTGGGGCTCGGCTGCAAGCCGTTGCCGTCCGCGCTGCTTCACTTCCGCGGCAAGGTCGCGCATGGATTGCTGCGTGATGATGCGGCCTTCACCTCGGGCAAGGGAGGCCTCCGCCTCATCGACGGCAGCGAGAATTTCAATTCGCGTACGCTCACGTTCTTCCCACAAGGCAAGGGCTTCCTGCACCGCATCTTCCTCGCGATTAAGCCGTCCGCTTTGAATCGCCTGGCGGACAAACGCCTTCTGGTCCGGTGTGAGTTGCACTTCCATCGCTTTCATGGTGCCGAAAAGCCCCGCTCCAGGCAAGCGCGTAGATACGAGCCGCGGATAGCGCCCATGTGCCCATCGGCACCTTTCGAGGCCGTGCGGCGGTGGACCAGACGGAGAAGTGACCCCTTACCCGTCCCGATGCACCGGGACACCCTCTCCCCTCGGCGAGGGTTGTTGATGCACTCCTGCTTTCCTGTCGGCCAGCTCCAGCCGCGGGCGGGGAAAATCCATTCAAGGTTCAAAATTCAAGATTCAAGACTCACGTGCGGCGGGCGGAAAGCTGAAGGCGGAAATACAGGTATCAGGTGTCAGGTGCCCGGTGTCAGGGGGAACGGCGCCTGCCACGGTTGACAGTAGGCAGTCGACGACCAAAAAGTCTTAAAGCGCAAGCAGAGCGCGGCTCGACCTGAGCCCCCCCCCAATTCCAGACAATTTGCCCGGGCAGGTGGTTGGGTAATTACTTCAGACTATTTGTCTGGGGAGGTGCTGGGGCTGGCGCAAGGCCTGATGAGATATGATGGGGTGTAATGGGTATTCGTACGTTGTCCATAATAAAAACAGGGCCAGCCGGGCCGGCCCTGTGATTCAAAATTCAAGATTCAAAATTCAAGATCGAACAATCCAAAATTCAATACGGAAAATCGAAAACTCGAAACTCGAAACTGGAAAATCGAAATTGGAAAATCGAAAATCGAAGCTGGAAAATTGAAACTAGAAATCCAACTCGTAATCCAAAATCCAAAACCGAAAATCCAAAATCAATAAATCTCGAATCGTTCCTGGTGAACTGTCGCGTCACCTTTGATGATGACGTCTTTCTTAACCAGTGATTCGAGTTCGGAAACCAGGGTGCCTTCGCGCGACTTCAGGGCTTTGGCGACCTCCGGGTTGACTCGCAGCGTCATGACATTGCCGTCGATTCCCTTGGCCATCTTGCGGGCTTCCGCAAAGATCTCATTGCACACAGTGTTGACGGACTTCACCCATCCGGCCCCGGTGCAATACTCGCACGGCTGGCAGAGGGTTCGCTCCAGCGACTGCTTGACGCGCTTGCGAGTGACGGCCACCAATCCAAAATCGTTGAAGGAGATCACCTTGGTGGGGGCGCGGTCGGATCGCAAGGCTTCTTCCAGCGCTTGCACCACCTTGGCGCGATTCTTGCGCTCGTCCATATCGATGAAGTCGATCACGATGATGCCGCCCAGGTCGCGCAATCGCACCTGGCGCACAATCTCATTGACCGCATCAACGTTGGTCTTGACGATGGTGTCTTCCAGCCGGTTGGTCTTGCCCACGTACTTGCCGGTGTTGACGTCAATGGCCACCAACGCCTCGGTTTGATTGATCACAATATAACCGCCGGACTTCAGCCAGACCTTGGGCTTCAGCGCCTTCTCGATCTCCTGCTGAATGCCGAACTCTTCGTAAAGCGGCGTGTCGCGGCTGTAAAGCTTTACCTTGCCCACCAACGCGGGCTGGCAGCGGCTCACAAAATCCAGCACGCGCTCGTAATCGATTTCGCTATCCACACGCACGCACTTGAAATCCGGCGTCAACAGGTCGCGCAACAGGCGCTGCACCAGATCGAGGTCGCGATGGATCAGCGCCGGCCCCTTCATGCGTTCGTACTTGGAACGAATCTCCGCCCAGAGCGTGGAGAGAAACTTCAGGTCGGCCTTGAACTCTTCTTCCGAGCGGCCCTGGCTGGCGGTGCGGACGATGAAGCCTCCGGTGAGCGTGCCTTTGTTTTCCTGAATGATGTTGCGCAGACGCAGGCGCTCCTCTTCCGAGGAGATCTTGCGCGACACGCCGATGTGGTCGATGGTGGGCATGTAGACCAGATAGCGTCCGGGCAAAGCAACGTGCGAAGTGATGCGCGCACCCTTGGTCCCCAAAGGTTCCTTGGCGATTTGCACCAGGATTTCCTGGCCTTCTTTCAACACTTCGGAAATCTGTACGGGGGAATGATTGCCCGGGCGGGATGACTCGCGCGGCTTGTCAAAACGGCGCGGGCCGCGATCGCGATCACCACCTCCACCAGGACCTCGACGGCCACGGCGGCGGCGCGGAGCAAATCGCGGCCGTTGGTTGGGCTCGCGCAAAGTGTAGGTGCGGTCGCCGGGCGCTCCAGTTGCGGGAGCTTCACCCGATGCGGCTTCCTGCGCGGCGGCCTGACCTTCACTCTCCGCGGCGAGTTCACCTTCAGTGCCCTCAGCGATGAGTTCGCCTTCGGCCAACTCCTCACCTTCTTCCAAACCTTCTTCTTCGCCCTCAACTTCGTCATCAAGGACGTCGCTCTCAGCACGCTCAGAGGCGGATTCAGGTGCGGATCCCTCGGGCTCGATGGGGGTTGATGATGATTCAGGGGATACTTCTGTAACTGCGGAATCTACTGCCGCCATCGGCTCAGGTCTACCGGATAACAGCTCAGCAACTTCGTCCACGAACGAGGGCGAAGCGGGCGGTGCCGGCACCGGTTCCGGCTCTGCGGCAGAAGTGACAGGTGCGCTTTCGACGGGCTCCAGCAGCGCGGGCTCTTCCACCGGAACTGGCACGGGTGCGACCGCCGCAGTGGGTTCGGGAACTTCCGCCGGGGAGCTTTCCGCGGCTCCCGAAGCAATAATGTCTCGTATCGCGCCAGGCGCAAACGACAATGTAGTATCGACAAGAACGGACTCGGCCAAGGGAGTCGGCTCAAGTGACGCCTCGGCGACTGCTGCGGGCTCTACTTCGGCAGCCTCGACAGCATGATCAGGTGAGGCTGCTTCGGACATCTCGAATGCCTGGACGATAGGGCTATTGATCGAGGCGGAGTCGTCGTCTTCTCCGGTCATCTTATCCTGCAGGGTACCCGAGGATGGGGCCGTTGCCGTAGCTTGTCCCACTTCCGTCAGAGTGCCGTCCGATATTTCGTGCTCGGTTTCAACGGCCGACACCGATGGGGCATTTCGGTATTTAGCCAAAGACTCGCCCGGCAGGATTTCAAAGGTGTGCGATTCTGCAGGCGCTTCTTCCGCGGGACGCGCTGGAGGCGTGAAGTGCCGATCGCCGTGGCGACCCTCGCCGAATTCAGGCCGTCCGCGATGGCGCCGGCGCCGGCCACGTCGCATATCAAAGGGCCTGCGGTCATGCGAATCTCTGGAGGATGATGACTCGCTGGCAGGAACCGGAGGCACAAAAGCGGCGGGAGGCGGCTCAACCGGCGGTGGCACAACCGGAGCCTCTACCGGCGCCGGAGCAACTTCCGCAACCACCGGTGGCGGCGCGGTTACCACGGGTGCGATTGGCGCTGTGGGCGCTGCGGTGGCGCCAGGCTGCTGACCAGTGAACTTGGTGGCACGCGCTTCCGCTTCCTCAAAGACCTTGTCGTATTCTTCCTGGTCCTCATAGAAGAAGTCGGAAACGTAGAGGAAGGCATCGCGATCAAGGCCGATATCCACAAAAGCCGACTGCATTCCTGGCAGAACACGACTGACGCGACCCTTGTAAATACCGCCCACTAAACCAACGTCGGTATCACGTTCAAAATAAACTTCCACCAGTTGGTCGTCTTCCAACACTGCGACCTTCGTCTCGTGAGGAGACGAGGCAATGTACATCTCCTTAGACATGAAAACTCCTTTTTCCGGAACGCCGGGGAATCAATCCACCAGGGGCGGAGATCGACCAACAACGTTCCTTGCCGGCCGGGCGTCCCAACTTGCAGGGACTGATTGCACTGACCTCGACCGGAAAAAATTCGGTACTGGATGATTTCCACGGCCCGCACACTCATGCGGAATTTACCGGATACATCCAGCTTGCGACCCGCGGTTCAAACTGCCCGTCGAATCGCTGGAATTACGGAACCGCTCGGTGGGAATACTTCAAACCCAGCCTGGCGGGTGAAGGGCTGCCTTTAATTCACATATCGCCTGGCCCTCACGCTCATCGCCAGCCCTAGGCCAAGGAACGTGAAAAGCAGGGAGGAGCCGCCCTGACTCATGAGCGGCAAAGGGATTCCGGTGATGGGGAATACCCCAATCATCATCCCCGTGTTGATGACAACTTGAAAAAACAGCACTGCGGCTAAGCCGACTAAAAGGAAGGCCCCAGCACGATCCGGAGCCATTTGTGCTCCATCGAGCAAACGCAGGAGCATCGCAAAGTACAACAGCAGAACGAGCAACGTACCGACAAACCCCTGTTCTTCGGCGTAGGCGGCAAAAATGGAATCGGCGTGGGACACAGGGATAAATCCCAGCCTGCTCTGAGTACCTTTACCCAGACCCTTCCCCCAAAAACCGCCCGATCCGATGGCAATCTTGGTTTGAGTGACTTGATAACTGGAGCTTTGAGTGTTCTGTGTAGGATGCACGAAGGTCATCAATCTCTCGCGCTGGTAGGGTCTGAGAAAATGCCAGCCCACGGGTAACGCGAGTATTCCGACCAGGCACAAAACGGCAATGTGCTGCACACGGATTCCGGCGAAGAGCACACCGGCCGCGACAATCGGAATAAATGTCAATGCAGTGCCCAAGTCGGGCTCCAAGGCCACCAGGACTGCCGGTATTCCGGCAACGATCCCTAGCTTTGCCAAGTCCCCCCAAGTGACTGCCTTGATCCGCCGGTCGGCGAAGTAGGCTGCCACAACCAGTATTATAATCAACTTGACGATTTCTGACACTTGGAAACTCATAGGCCCAAATTGCAACCACCGGCGCGTTCCGGCGATGGAGTGTCCAGCCACCAGAAGTCCTCCCAGGAGCAGCACAGAACCCCCATACAGCCAGAGGGTTTGCTCCAGGATCATATGGTAATCAATCCGGCTGACGATCAGGGCTAGAATGCAGCTCAGTACGATCCAGTAAATCTGTTTCTTGTATTGACCTGCGAGCGGCGAGTGCAGAGTTGTGCTGTAGATTTCCACCACTCCGATGGCGGCAACCGCCAATGCCAGTCCCAACAGGAACCAGTCGATGTCGCTTGTTCGAAATCTTCTACCCACTTCTTATACCCACGCTATTGCTTCGAAACTGATTTTGGCGGCGCTGGCGGAATAGCCGGTTGCAATTGGCTCAGCACCCTCACCTGGGTTTCCATCTGTTTGTCGCCGGGCTTGTTGGGGCCAAGCTTTTTGTCAAAATACGCCTTGATAACATCACGGGCGATCGGCGCGGCGACGTATGATTCCTCGCCTCGTATCACGAGCGCCGCCACCACGATCTCCGGTTTGTCTCGCGGCGCATACCCCACAAACCAAGCCGTGTTCTTGAATTCGGAACTCTTGGCCGAATCTCTCAATGCCTGGCTGACCACCTGCGCAGTGCCGGTCTTGCCGGAAATATCGATTCCCGGGCAGCGCGCGGAGCCGCCCGTTCCCCCGCCCTCATTGACCACGGCCCACATCCCTGACTTCACCGCCTCCACGGTTTCTGCGCTCAGCGGGAAGTCATGAGGGGAAATATCCGGAGGATTTTCGCCTAGCGCCCGCAACTGGTCCTGGAAGGCAACGTGCGGCCGATGAAAGACTCCACCCATGGCGATGCCTCCGATCGTATTTGCCAACTGAAGGGGTGTGACCAAGTCGGCGCCTTGGCCAATCGCCACCGAAATTGTCTCGCCCGCATACCATTTGTGCTTGAAAAGGCGTTGCACCCATTCCGGAGAGGGAATTAACCCTGGCGCCTCGGAGGGCAAGTCGATGCCCGTCCGCGCCCCCAGGCCCAAGCCTTTGGCGAAGTAATCGATCTTGTCAATCCCCAGCATTTTCCCCATGGTGTAAAAGTACACGTCACACGATTCGCGGATGGCCTTGTGTACGTCCACCGAACCGTGGCCCCGATGCTTTTCGAACACCCAGTCGTGGTAGAGGTGCCCGTATATGGTAACTGAACCGGCGCATTGCATGGTGTAGTCGGGTTTGACGGTTCCCGTCTCCAGGGCGGCCGAGGCCATCACGATCTTGAACACCGAACCCGGTGCAAGCTGCGCTTGAATGGACTTATTCATCAGCGGCTTCATCGGGTCGCTCATGAGTTGGGTCCACTCTTTGGGATCGATGCGCTTGGCGAAATCATTGGGGTCAAACGATGGATGGCTGACCATCACCAGCACTTCACCCGTTCGCGGGTCCAGCGCCACCACGGCGCCAGGGCGTTCGCCCAAAGAAGCTTCCGCCGCCATTTGCAGATCCATATCGATGGTCAGGCGCAGGTCATTTCCCGGATGCGCGTCGAGGGTCTTCAGGATGCCCACTTCCTGCCCGCGGCTATTCACCACCACCCGGCGCATGCCGTCCTGGCCGGAGAGAACCTGGTTGTACTCTCCCTCCACGCCGAATTTTCCCACCACATCACCCGGCTTGTAATTCGAGTCGGCCTTGGCGATCATCTCCTCCGGAACTTCACCAACATAACCCAGCAGCGCCGCCGCCATCTGGTGCTTGGGATAGAGCCTCTGCTGCACCTGGATCAGGTAAAGTTCGGGATATTCCACAAGGTGGGATTCGAGAAAGGAAAGATCTTCGAGCGTTGCGGACTGCTTGAGCAGCACCGGTTGGAAGCGCGGCAGGCTGGCGGTGCGTTCGAGTGTGTGCCGAAGTTCATCGGGGTCCAGTTGCAGACCCCGGGCGATTCCTGCCACGCGCTCCGGCGATAGTGTTGATGCTGACTCGCGCAACAGCAGCACACTGAAGGCGGGGAAGTTGTCAGCCAGCACGCGGCCGTCGCGGTCCAGGATGCGTCCGCGGGGTGCGATGATGGGAAGGCTCCGGATGCGGTTGCGCTCCGCCAAGTCCATGTACTGCCGGTGCTGTCCGATTTGGAGCCGCCAATATCCTACCAACAAGCAGACGAAACTTGCGGCAATAACATACTGAAGGACTGCAATCTTCCAGCCCGGAGGGCGTTCGTCACTAGGAAATCGGACTTCCATTCTTACCCAAGTGGCCGGGGTTGAATCTTATCGGGTGACCTCAGCTTATTCATTAAGTTAATGTGCGCGAAGCCGCAATTCACTTGCCGGCAATCGCATTTCGCCTACCCCTTGACCGTAGCATACCGCGCCATCGATGACAAGACGAGAACGGGCAAAAGGTCAACGGGTTGGGGTATCGGGGTTAGGGATTCGGGACACGGGACACGGGATTCCGGAGACACGCCATAAACTAGCCCCTTTGTGTAGCCCCTTGACGGCCTGCCGTCAGGCCGTGCGGGAGGCTCTTTTATGGGTCATTGTGTCATACTGCTAGGATTTTGGCGGGTTTTTGGTAAGTGGCCTTTTTTCAGTATGTTTCCAGGTCCACAGGAGAAAAACCGCTCATGCGGCCCTTTGTTTTCAGGATGTTACCAGGTCCCGGACTCCTTGCCGGTCATGAGCACAAAGTCACTCCTCGATTTTGGGCAGGTGAGGCTAGGGAGAGAGGGCATCGTTAATTCCGTTTTGCTCCCCGCGCCGGGTGATGAGGCAAGGCACCGGGGCAGGGGTTCCGCGCTTATTGCCTGCGGGCTCACGGCATGGCCGGACCGCCGCGAATCCAAATTTCAACTCTAGCCTATTTATCTCTTGTTGTCAAGCAAAACCATTCCGGGTTGGCCATCAGACCTCGGGCGATCCATCGACCTGCTGGCGTCCCGCCCGCTGTGATGCTGTGAAAGAATCGATTGCATTCACCACAGAGACACGGAGGCACAGAGCGGCGTAGCCAGAACCAAACCCTCGTGGGCGGACGAAGAGACCCCTCACCCGACCTCGTCCCTCGGCCACCCTCTCCCCTCGGAGAGGGCTGTTTAAATACCCACCTTCTCCCAGGGGAGAAGGTGCTGAGGTACGAAGCGGATGAGGGGTCTCTTCTCTCCACCTCCCACTTCAACCAGGACTCAAAAATGTTTGCTAAAAGAAATTTACGGTATTGCAACACAGAGGCAAGGCCTTTTCTCTTCAGTTCTCTGTGCCTCCGCGTCTCTGTGGTGAGCAACTTGTTTCATAATTGCTTCACAGCTTCTGTGGCGTGGGCACCCTGCCCGCGCATGTGCCTAGCCGCTCCAGACGCCAGCCCGCCCCCAATGCGATACTGGGCGCATCATGCTTCGCCCCCGCACCGTGGCTTTGCAACTCAACTTTTAGTGCCCGAATTTTGCGCTTGACACGCCCGCACAATTCACCTAGTGTATCGATAGACTAGT
>JARLGN010000089.1 GCA_031292775.1 Acidobacteriota bacterium
ATCCGCGCCAGATTGAGCAGGTCATCGATCAGTATGCCCATCTGGAGGACTGAGTCGCGAATGGTGGCGACGTACTCCCGGGCATCGGGGGAAAGCTCGCCGCTATGCTCTTCAACGAGCAGCTTCGAAAACCCATCCACATGACGCAGGGGTGCACGGAGATCATGGGAGACCGAATACGTGAAGGCTTCCAGTTCTTTGTTCGCAGCCTCAAGTTCAACGGTGCGCTGAGCGACGCGTCGCTCCAGTTGTTCATTCAGTTTCTGGATCTCCGCTTCCGCCCTCTTGCGCTCGGTGATGTCGGAGCCGTAGATGCGGAGACGCTGGGTGGCGGGCACATAGTGCACCATCTGCTGGTACCAAACCTCGCCAATGCACGTCTCCCGTATGGACATATGGGTTCTGCTCGCACGGCAGTCCTGCTCCAAACTTCCGTATCCTGCAAGCCATGGATGTGCCAGCCCTGTCTGCCGCAGGTCGGGGAATAAGCGCTCGGCAGCAGGGTTAAGGTACCAGACGCTCCCTGTCCCGTCCGCTTCCACGATGGGAATCGGATTGAGCGCCGGGAAAGACGCAAGCCAGTTCAGCGCCGCTTCCGCCCGCTTGCGCTCGGAGATATCGAACTCCAAAGCCGCAGTAAGACGGCGGTTGACCATTAAGAACAAGCTGAAGGTTAGACCGACAAACAGCATTTGATAGAACACGACCGCCAGCACATCGTCAGGGCTGGAGGTTAAAAGGTCCGCTCCCGGTGAGACGGCTAGATCGGCAATGATGCGCGTCAGGCTGAACAAGCTGAAAGCGCCGAAGATCCCGCCCACCAGCCTTGCGTCCGGTCGAAATTCGGAGTCCACCCGGCGCAGCATAAGCCAGGCGCACTGAGAACAAATCGCCAGCAAAGCCAGGGAGAAGTCGATATTGCGAACCAGGAAAATCGGGCGCCCAAACGCGAAGTACATGTGGACGACGGCGAAGCCGATCAAGAGTATGTAATTGTGCCGCTGCGAACTCTTCTTTCCGGTGTAGCGTTCGAGCCCCAGATAGAGCAGAAATGTCCCCACCACGGCCAGGGGACTGGCGAGCATGATGGAGACGGAAGACAGTCTAGTGCCCCGCAACGCCAGCAGGACAACCGCGATAAGTTGCAGGATGTAGTCCGCCAGCCAGAAACCCAGACCCTCCGAGTGCCTGCGGTTCAATAACCACAGGGAGGTCATGACGACCGCACAGATGACATTGCTCAGCACGTAGCTGAACAGGACGGTGTGCATGTCAATGTGGATCATCCGAGTTTACCTACCGTTGCGACCGCCAGGGTAAAAGCCCTGTTGTAAGTCGAGGTTTCACTGACGCGAATCTGGGAGTGACCATGGGGGGGTAGATGCTGGGTTGCATGGAGAAGAGAATGAACGACATTACGCGGCGGCTCCATGGCATGAATCCTGACATTCTGGCACTTTTCTCTCGAACTTCGCCGGGCCCGGTTTCACGCGGCCGGTTGCCGCTCTCCCAAGGCTATGCCTGGAGAAAATGACAAGCCGGATCTAGCCGGACGGGTTTCACAGTGGGCGTGCATGGAAAGACCCAAGGCCTGGCGAAAAGCCGCTGCGCCACGGGACCTTCAATCCGCAAGACCAAGGAACAAGAGTAGCGATGCGAGGCAAGCAAATCCAATGAACAATAAGGACAAAAAGAGGCAGCAGCTAGTGCCCATCTACGGGAGCGTATGACCAGGAAGAGATTCGTGCCAAGTTAAGGGACCGAGCGTGCCAATCCTTCACCCAAAGTCCGTATGTTCCAATATACCTGATTTTAGCCAGTGGGTCTATAAGTGACTTAATGAATAATCTATGTAATATACAGAATAGCTCCACGCCACCCCATAGGTTAACCGGATTGGCTCCAGCTTTTTCCCTGCCTCAAATCGAGGCACTCCCACGGTCTTGGACACCTCTGTCCTGCTTGGCTCATAGAATCTTAGTTACCGTGATAAACCTTAACCTCATCATTCCACTTGGGATGTAAGAAAACATCACGGCTCGAAGGGATTGGCACCTCCTGTGCTTTCTTCTTATTGCGAGTACAGAATGCTTCCAGTCGTGAGGAATTATGCAAACTTCATTCGACGGAGCCGCTCACCTCAGTGAGAATGGCGAAGCTTTACAACAACCTAGCCCGATCGGACAAGATTACCAGGGCAGCGAGGAATATCAGGACTCCCCAGCCCATTGGTATGCACTGCACACCTATCCCCGCCACGAAAAGCGCGTCCACGAAGATCTGAGGTTGCGCGCCATCGAGTGCTTTCTTCCCCTGTACCAGACCGAGCATCGCTGGAAGAATGGCTGTAAGGTACAAGTGGAATTGCCCTTATTCCCCGGCTACGTCTTCGTGAGAATCGATCCCCGCGAACGCTTCAGGGCCTTGAATCTGCCTGGTGCGGTGTCCATTGTGGGTTCCGTAACTGGCCCCTGGGCGCTGCCGGATGCGGAAATCGTGAGTCTCCGCGACAGGCTGCAGTCGCGCCATTTTGAACCCCACCCCTATCTGGCCGTTGGCCAGAAGGTACGGATCAAATCCGGCCCGTTCGCGGATTTGATAGGGTTCCTGGTGCGCCAGTCCGGGAGATCACGAGTTGTGCTTTCTTTGGAGTTAATCCAGCAGTCGGCGGCCGTGGAAGTGGATGCCGACGACCTGGAAGCCATTGGTCCTGCGCCCAAGGGATTCGACGCGTAGCGGCCTCGCCTAAATTCTCACCCCTGCGGGGAGGCAAACGTGGCGCGAATCTGGGCGGCAGGTTCACGGCTCGTACCCCAGGGACAAGGAAACCCCTCACATGGCTTCAATTGGATTGATAGGTCAGTACAAAGTAAGGTCCCTGACGGATCGACGTCATCAGGATAAGGCGGCGTGTGCCCCAAATGCTAGTGGCCACTCGCTTCCGCACAAGTTCTTTCTCTTTTCTGACCTTTGCCTGGTGTGGACCAGCACCGGCATTGCCCACTTCCTGCTTTTCGCTCATACCCATAAGGGTGCGCCGAGTGCCTGGGGCGGGGAGTTCTTAAAGGCTGCGCCGTTCGGCTTCATGTTTCTATTTTCCGTGTTGGTTGTTCTGTTTGCCGATTTGCGCGGCTTGTACGATTTTTCCTGGAAGAGGAGTTACCGGGAAGACCTCAAACGCTTGGTCGACGCGGTACTGTGCGCTGGAATCGTGACCTGCGCGGATTCATTTCTTGGCGGCAGCAGAGCCGGTTCCGTGGGGGCGTTTGCCTTGACGCTCACTCTGACATGGATTTTCATGGCGGCTTGGCGCAAGCTGATCCGTTCCCAGCCCATTCCCGGACTCACGGAAAAGCGGAATGTACTCATCGTGGGGTACGGCCGGTTTGCCCATCTCTTGCAGCAGCAGCTTGAACAAAACCCTGAGTCGGGGTACGTCGTGAAAGGGTTCGTGTGCCGCCGTCGAACCCCCCGGCCGAATGACAAAGTTGACGTTGATGCCGACGCCATGCTCTTGGGAAGGGTGGACGAATTGCCCGCGATTACCAGGGCCCATTTCATAGATGAGATTCTCATCAGTGTGCCCAGCGACCGGCATCTAGTCAAAGAGATAACGCGGAAGGCGGCGGCTGCGCACGTGCAAGTGCGCGTCGTCCCAGATCTGTATGATGGTCTGGCGACGGAACAACCCATCGAGTATATTGGGCAGTTCCCAACTTTGACTCTCTGTCATTCCACCGTACCCACCCTGTCATTCCTGATGAAGCGACTGATTGACATCGTACTGTCCGGCATCGCCTTGATCGTCCTGTCGCCCGTCCTTGCCTTGGTTGCCTTTCTCATCAAGCTGGATTCGAAGGGTCCGGTCTTTTACCATTCGGTAACTGCGGGCAAAAAAGGCGTGACGATGGTCTGTCACAAATTCCGAACCATGGTCGTAAACGCCGACGGGATGAAGAAATCCCTTGAGCACCTGAATGAACGCACTGGAATCTTTTTCAAGATTGACGCCGATCCGCGGATCACGCGTGTTGGCAGGGTCCTTCGCAAATTCAGCATTGATGAATTGCCCGAACTCTGGAACGTCTTCAAGGGAGATATGAGCTTGGTTGGGCCTCGCCCTCCCGCGTGCGGGGAATTCACCAAGTACTCCCTCGAGCACCTCTGCCGTCTGGATGTAACTCCGGGGCTGACCGGGCTTTGGCAAGTTACCGCGCGCCAGGATCCTTCCTTCGAAAACTGCATGGAACTCGACAAACAATATGTGAATAACTGGAACCTTTGGCTGGATTTTAAGATTCTCATGAAAACGGTGGGAGTCGTCCTGGCCGGCACCGGGCAATGATAGGGCAACCAAACCACGCCCACCCATATTCCTTTCAATAAATTCGCAACGGAAGCTCCCCTTACAAACATTCGATGAAACGCAACAACACAGTTTCGGCCGTAATCCCAACTCGCCGTCGTCCCCAATCCGTGCTACGCGCGGTGCGCAGTGTTCTGGCACAGAAATATGACGACTTGGAAGTCGTCGTGGTCGTCGATGGATTCGATAACGCCACGGAGACGGCGCTGGCAGACGTCGCGGACAAGCGTTTACGGGTTATCGTGCTGCCGCAGTCAGTGGGCGTTTCCAGTGCCCGCAATCTGGGAGTGACGGCCGCTTGGGGAGACTGGATTGCATTCCTGGACGATGAGGATGAGTGGCTTCCTGAAAAGACCACGCTGCAGATGGAAATAGCGCACAATTCCGCATATCAGTATCCTATCGTCAGCTCACAGCTCATCGCTCGAACATCCCGCTACGAGTTGGTTTGGCCTCGTACCTTGCCCTTCAAGCCGCTCAGCGAATACCTGCTTGCCCGCAAGAGTTGGTCGTACGGCGAGGGGATGCTATCCACCAGTACTTTGCTATTCCCCAAGAATCTGTACTACCAAGTGCCATTTCAAGCGGGCCTGGAGTGCCATCAGGATTTGGATTGGATGATACGGGTCATCGAACACGCCGGGGTAGGAATCGAGTTTGTTCCCAAGCCCCTCGCCGTTTGGCATCAGGTCGAGCAGGGCAAAAGCATCAGCGCCATTGCCGACTGGAAAAGTTCCTTTAAGTGGCTTGAAAGTGTCAGGGAAATGATTACCGACCGCGCTTATGCGGGCTTTATCACCACGCGGGTGGTACCTCAAGCCGCAAGTCAGGGTGCGTGGCGTGAAATACCTTTTCTGTTTAAAAGGATGTTTACCCATGGGGCACCCACGGCCCACGACATCATGCTTTTCCTGGGGATGTGGTGCGTTCCCCACGGAATCCGACGCCTCGTACGCCAGGAAGGCAAGTAGCCACATTGTCCCTTTTACTCTTAGACCTTTCCGTTTTCAATGACACACCGTGGAGAGTCTTGAGGGAGCGCCGATCTGTGAAGCAGGAGATTAATCATGGGCAGCAAACGAGCGAAAAATAAACTTTTCAGGATCTATCGCTACTTGTGCGCTCAAGGTGATAGGACAAGCGCGAATCTGATCTACGGCTTGTGGTATTGGGAAGACGAAGAGTACTACTAACTTTGTAAGCGCCCGGGAAAAGAAAGTAAGGAACGGCGCTCAAACTTACGCCATGCACCCAATATCTTTTCATGTGTAGTCAGGGGTAATAGTAGAGAATCGTATGGAATGGTCCCCAAGAAAAGCATGGTTGCTCATGACGGTATCATGGGCGGCGGTGGTTTTTAACCTTTCGAGAACGTCGTACTCATCGGCTGCCTCTGGGAGAGCTATCACTACCATCCTCGGTTGGTTATCTATATCAATTCTTCCCCCGAATTTAGGCCTGCTGAACGCCTTGCTACGCAAATCTGCGCATGTCATGGAGTATGCGATATTTGCTGCGCTCCTCTACAACATGATGAAGCCGGTGGAAGATCCTTCCTGGTCGAGGAAAGCGGCCTTCTGGGCGTTGTTGGCTTCCGGAAGTTACTCGCTGACGGATGAATTTCACCAGCTATTTGTTCCTGGAAGGCACGCTTCACTGTTCGACTGCCTCATCGACACAATGGGTGCCTTGTTGGGTCTCCTGGTGCTTTCCACCGTGCTCGTTGCGTTGCGGCCGAAGCCGGCCGGCATAGTTGCAGAGACGGCCAATGGCCTTTCATGAAATGGCTCGGGATTGCCTCAACCTGATACACATTGCCAGGCAACGGACATCATTCACCACAGGCTTTGCCGGAACGGCGGCAAGAAGATTGCCAAGTCATTGAGATTCCAACTGTTAAGGTTCCAGTGGGCCTCCGTAGATGGCTGGCCGATTGCATCAAACAGTGTATGCAATCGAAGATTGAAAGCCTGCGGGATTGTACAGAAACGGATCGGATAGCCGCAGGAATTCCCGCTTTCAATGGCGCACCGTGGAGAATCTTGAGGGAGCGCCGATCAGTGAAATAGGAGATTAATCATGGGCAGCAAACGAGCGAAAAATAAACTTTTCAGGATATATCGCTACTTGTGCGCTCAAGGTGATAGGACAAGCGCGAGCCTGATCTACGGTTTGTGGTATTGGGGAAACGAAGAGTACTATTGACTTCGTAAGCGCCCTGGAAAAGAGAATAAGGGATGGCGCTCAATGGGCTTTCAATTCCAGACCGAGGATTTCCGGTTGACTCCGTCCAATCCTGCAAGATTCCTGATCTATCACACGCGTCCTTCTTTCACCCCGAGCATTGCCGGATCCGCTTTCTATCGTAGCTTGCCCTAAGTAGTCTGCAACTCCGCAAGAGCCGGGGGCCACAATGAACCGGCATTCACTCGATTTCAAACCGCATTCTGCGCGTGAGCGCGATACGCCATACCCCAAAGACCCTTTCGTTTGTAGTCAGGGATAGGAGTAGATGGTCGTAGGGAATCGTTCTCAAGAAAAGCCTGGTTGCTGGTGCCGGTAACATGGGCGGCGATGGTTTTTAACCTTTCGAGGATGCCGTACTTGTCGGCTGCCTCCGGGAGAGCTTCAGGAAGTTACTCGCTGACGGATGAGTTTCACCAGTTATTCGTGCCTGGAAGACACGCATCACTGTTCGACTGCCTCATCGATACAATGGGGACCTTGTTGGGTCTCCTGTTGCTTTCCACCGTGCTCGTGGCATTGCGGTCGAAGCCGGCAGGCATCGTAACCGAGTCGGTCAAAAGCCTCTCATGAAATGCCTGACGATTGCCTCAACACGATACACATTGCCAAGCGCCGGACATCATTCACCGCAGACTCAGCAGGGATGGCTGCGAGAAGTTTGCCAAGTCATTGAGATTCCAACCGTTAAGGTCAGTAACGGTCCTCCGTAGATGGCTGGCAAATTGCACCAAGCAGAGCGTGCTGCCGAGGATTGAAAGAGTGCGGACCGTACAGAAACGGACGTGTTGGAAGTCTGCAAATCCCGCATTCTCTGTGCATGCAGGCGCAAAGCTTGGGGCTCTTTGGGGTCTGCCAGAGTCCAATGTTTCGATAATAGGCACAAGCTGACGAGCCGTTATCCATGCGATGTATCTTTCGGCGGAAATGAGGTTCGATAAGCATGATGGAGACTCAATCGCACTCGACTCAACCAAGCTCCGACCCAGAACGTAAGATATTGATTGTGGACGACGAGCCCGGCATCGTGAAGTTGCTGGTTGAGACGTTGCAGCAGGAGGGCTACAGTTGTTTTGGGTGCGAGAGCGGCCAGGAAGCATTGCGCTTGATAAGGGCCCATGGATTCGATGTCGTTCTATGTGATGTTCACATGCCCGGAATGAGCGGCCTGGATCTCTTGCGCCTCGTTCGGGAGAAGCACTCCCGCGTGGCCTTCGTGATGGTAACCGGCGAGGGCGACATCCGGGTGGGCGTTCAGGCAATGAAAGAAGGGGCGGATGATTACCTGCTGAAGCCTTTAAATCTTGAGGCCGTGATGATCAGCATCAAGCAGGTACTGGAACGGAAGAAGTTTGCAGACGAATTGGATAATTATCGCCTGCACCTCGAGGAAATGATCGAACAGCGGACCGCTCAGCTCCGTAAGGCGATAGGGCGGATTGAACAGACCTATGATGAGACACTGCAAGCGCTCGCTGCAGCGTTGGACTTAAGAGACAACGAGACGGCCGGGCATTCGCGGCGTGTGATGGAATACTCCCTGGAGATCGCCAGAGTGATGGGTTGCAAGAACGAGCAATTGAACGCCCTGACCCGTGGCGCCCTTTTGCACGATATCGGAAAAATCGGGATTCCTGACGACATTCTACGAAAGCCCGGCCCGCTAACGGTTCAGGAGCGCGCAGTAATGAGGATGCACGTATGGAGGGGGTACGGCCTCTTGAATCACCTTGCGTTCCTGGCGGACGCCGCCGAGATTGTTCTGACCCACCACGAACAGTTTGATGGGACGGGTTACCCTCAGGGCTTAATAGGGGTAGACATTCCGTTGGGGGCCAGGATTTTCGCGGTGGCCGATACCTTGGACGCCTTGACTTCCGACCGGCCCTATCGCCGGGCCACCACTTTTGCCGCAGCACGCGAGGAAATCATCCGGGAATCAGGAAAACAGTTTGACCCTGCCGTAGTTTCTGCTTTCCTGGCAATTGGTGAGGGTACTTGGGCCGAACTCCGAAGCCGAAAGGGAATAGTCAGGGCATTGGGGATTGAGCGAGAGAAGTTTATGCTCCCCATCCAATTCGACGCCGCCCTTCGGTCTCTCGAAGCAAGCGTATGAGGTCGCGCCCGAGGGGTTCATTCTTTTCGGCCCCGCAGAGCAAACTGACAGCCCGGGCAGCCGATTTTGAAATCAGGAGGTAAGAAATTTAATGCGAGTTCTGCTTGTGGACGACGAGAAAGACACTCTTAGAGCTATGGCGTGCTTCTTGGACCACTCCAACGTTGAGGCGCTGCCCGTAGCGGACAGCGTAGAGGCGGCCCGGCACATTATTAATCAGCCTTTTGATGCGATGATCTTCGACGTTCACATGCCGTCGCCGGATGGCTTGGAGTTGACGCGCTCGGCACGCCGTACATCTCTTAATAATACTACCCCGATTGGCCTGATCACGGGCTTTGACGATACTGAAACCCAGAGCAAGGGGTCGGAAGCAGGCGCCACGTGCTTCGCCGGAAAGCCCATCACCCCACAAAAGATCCGGAGCATCCTTTACGTTTTGCAGCGGGCCGTTTCACCCGACCGAAGAAAGCATGCGCGGTTGCCTTTCCTTACCCAAGTGAACTGCCGGTGGAGTTCCTCCGGCACCAGGAGCCTGCTGGCGAAGAGCCTCAACCTCGGGCAAGGCGGAATGTTGTTGGAACCTTCAGGGGGAATGTCGGTTGGCCAGGAATTGGAATTGGAGTTCGAGATTCCCTTGGTATGGCGCCCCATTCTCCTTCGCGCCAAGGTTGACCGGTTCGAGCAACCGGATCGAATTGCCGTCCAGTTCCTCGACGCCGCGGGCTCGGACTTCGAGGCAGTCCAGTCATACATCGCCCAACGGCTTCATAAGGTGGAGCCGGAGTTTTCTTCGGGGGACAACCAGGGGGTCTATTCCTTCCGGTGAGCCTGAGGGGAGGAGTACCTGCTATTCATCTGCTGCTTCGTTGAACCTTTCCTCTGTGGGAAGATCATCATCCAAGCCAAACTTCGTCAACAGGCGATAAAGTCGGGCGCGACTGATTCCCAACTTGCGTGCTGCCAGGGCCTTATTCTTCGTTATGCCCAGAGCGTGAACGACGGCCTGCTTTTCTGCGTCTTCCATGGTCGTTGGTGATGCAGCCGTCCGGACAGACTGGTTCCTTACTTCTTCCGGTAAGTCCTCCAAATCGACCATTCTGGTTCGGGTTAACATGCAAGCGCGACCGATGACGTTTTCCAATTCCCTGACATTGCCAGGCCACGAATGTGCCAGCAGGGCAGATTCCGCGCGTCGTGAGATCTTGTGAATCTCTTTGCGATACTGGGAAGCGAAATCCAGAAGAAAACGCCGCGCCAGCAACAGGATGTCTTCCCGGCGTTCCCGCAAGGGGGGAATTTGAATTTGGACCATATTCAACCGGTACCAGAGATCCGGCCGGAACCGGTTGGATTTCATTTCCACGTTCAAATCACGGCTTGTGGCAGCGATCACCTGAACGTCAACTGTGATGGACTGAGGAAGGCCCAACTTCTGAACTTCACCATTCTCCAATACCCGAAGGAGTTTGGATTGGGCAGCCTGACTCAAGTCGCCCACCTCATCGAGAAATACGGTGCCCCCGTTGGCCCACTCGAAGATCCCCGCCTGATCGGCTATTGCTCCAGTAAAAGCCCCCTTGCGGTGGCCGAACAGTTGGCTTTCGGCGAGGGTGTCAACAAGGGCGCTGCAGTTGAACACGGCGATGCGTTGGTGGGCACGGGGGCTCAGTTCGTGCAAAGCCCGAGCCACCAGCTCTTTTCCTGTTCCTGTCTCCCCGGTGATCAGGGCAGTCCGAAGGTGCGGCGCCACGCGGCGAACCAGATCGAAAACTTCCAGCATATTTGGACTGCGGCCGATCATACCCTCCAAACTGAAGACTTCAGCAAGCTGATTTTCCAGCGTGCTCTCCCGCCGCGTAAGGTCCACTTGCTCCCGGGCTTCCTGAACAATTCCGCGCACTTTATCCGGCGTGATGGGCTTGCAAATATAATCCGTTGCCCCCGCCTGAATCGCCCTAATGGCAGACTCTATGGAATAATCCCCGGTTATCATGACGACCCGTGCCTCCGGATCGCGGAGGCGGATCCGCCGCAGGGCTTCCATGCCATCAATGCCTGGCATGGTGAGGTCAAGCAGGATCAAGTTGGGATTGAGGGATTCCGCTAATTCCACCGCACGGAGGGGATCCGTCGAGCTTTCGACGCGGACGCTCTCATTGGTAAGTGCGGCCTTATAGAACCTGAGCATACCAGGGTCATCATCAATAGCGAGGATCACTAGCGGGGGAGGGGCCTGGCCAGGGGCCGCGATCCCAGTGGCCCGTGTGTCTACAATCGGCTTGTCTAACTCGTCGAGGTTCTCATTGCCCATGGTGTTGGCCTTTCAGATTGAAGGCTGGCATTCCGAGCTTTCCTCAAGGTCAAATCCTGATGATTGAGGGCACGGAACCGCGACACGGTGCAAGCCTCTCCGGAAAAGGAAACTCCCACGCCTGTCGCATCGGTCGAGCCAAGTCAACCCTCTTGACCTGGGAAACTGCTGGAGACCGGCACCTTCTGTGACTCTTCATCATGCCAAATCGGCCCCCGAGAAGCCAACACTTTTTGAATCTGTCGGGTCAGGGCTTCGGGAGTAAGAGAATTGCGCAAGAATCTCAGCACCGGCCGCATCCTGAGCACCTTCTCATATCCTGCCGCGTCATGCAGATTGTGGTTGTGAGACAATTGTTTAGCGCCTTGACTTGATTGAAGGAATATGCCCTAAATCAGGGGGCAGTGGGACAATTTTGGGAGAGTGTGATCTATGAACATACAATTGGTTTCGGTTCTGGAGAAAGGGGGCGTCCTCCGCCCGCAGGAGATCGCAGCGGCCCTCGCAAAGGCAGAGCAAAGTAAGCGCCCGCTGTGGGAAACCCTTCTCACGGAAAAGTTGATCTCGGAAGAAACCCTGGCTGAGGTGTTGTCCAAACAGTTGCACCTGCCTTATGTAAAATTGGCTGCAACGACCATCGAGTCCGAAGTAGCGCACGCTATTTCCGAGCAACTGGCGCGCAAATATATCTGCCTCCCGCTAACGAAAGAAGAGGAAAAAGGAGATACGGCGGCTCGCCGTGTGAAGCGCCGTCCCACGTTGGTTGTGGCCATGGCCGATCCCACCGACCTGATGGCCCTCCAGGATATTGAGTTTTTCACCAACTGCTCGATCAAACCCGTGGTCGCCACTCGTACCGAGGTGCAGGATGGCATCAACCACTACTTCGCCCCCGATGATTGGATGGATGAATTCCTTCAAAACGTCGAAGGCGTCGAGGATATGCAGATCATCGGACAGGAAGGCGGCGAGGATGAGGTCGAGCGCGTGGACTCGAAAGCGGAAAGCAGGAAGGGACCGGCGGTGAAGATGGTCAATTTGCTGATCCGTTATGGAATCAAGTGTCAGGCAAGCGACATCCATATTGAACCGACGCTTCATGACGTCCAGGTACGGGTTCGCGTCGAAGGGCTTTTACGTGAATACATGCGAATGCCCAAATGGATCCAGGAACCGCTCGTGTCCCGAATGAAGATCCTGGCAAAGCTCGACATTACGGCGCGGCGCACTCCCCAGGATGGCCGCATAAAAGTGGCTTACTCTGATCGGGAAATTGACCTGCGCGTATCGACATTGCCCACTCACTTTGGGGAGAAAATCGTCCTGCGGATCCTGGGGACCGGCCAGCGCGTGCCTACCACTGCCGCGCTGGGGATTAAGGGTCTGGATCTCGAGATACTCAAGAAGGCAACCGATCAACCGCAAGGTTTGATCCTGGTGACCGGCCCCACAGGAAGCGGCAAAACGACCACTTTGTACTCGATCCTGGCAGAAAAGAAGAAACCGGAAATCAATATCATTACGGTTGAAGATCCGATTGAAATCCAGCTCTCCGGCATCAATCAGGTACAGGTGAATACCAAGGCGGGTTTGACGTTTGCGTCCAGCCTACGCTCGATTTTGCGACAGGACCCTGATGTTATTCTGATCGGTGAGATTCGTGATTTGGAGACGGCGGAAATTGCATTTCACGCTGCCATGACCGGGCACCTGGTTCTATCGACCCTCCACACCAACAGCACAACCGCAACCGTGGCGCGGTTGCTTGACCTGGGCGTGGAGCCATTCATGATTGGTACGTCGGTAAATTTGATCATAGCGCAACGCCTGGTCCGAAAAATCTGCGAATTTTGCAAGGAGCCTTATCATCCCGACCCCAAACAATTGGAACGCCTTCAGTTGGCGGGAACCGAATTTACTTTTTATCATGGAAGAGGGTGTGATACCTGTGGGAAAACAGGCTATTCCGGCCGCATCGGGATCTACGAGTTTCTGCGCATGACCCCCAGGTTGAAGGATCTGGTGAACCGGAAGGCGCCGGAGGGAGAGCTCCGCGCGGCAATGACGTTCGACGGCAGCACACAATTACTCGACGAAGCCCTCCAAAAAGTAAGGGAAGGTTCAACCACGGTGGAAGAAGTTCTACGTGTGGTCCAACTCGAGGAAGAGGAGGTAACGCGCTGCCCGAAGTGCAGAAACCTGATCAGCCGCGACTTCGCCCACTGTCCTTTTTGCTTCTGTTCTCTCAAGATAGTTTGTGAATCCTGCCGGCAGGAACTAAAACCTGAATGGCAAATCTGCCCCTATTGCGGGACCCACCTTCCGACTGTTGTGCCTCCGGCTGACGAGAAACCCGCTCCACTGGTGGTGCCGGAGGTAATCGCCCCCCTGGCGTCTGCACCGGCCTCTGCTGCCAGTGCTTCCATTCCTCCGGTAGCGGATGCCATAACTACAAGAAGACCTTGCATCCTGGTGGTTGACGACGACGAAGTGATGCGCTCTCTGGTGGCCAAGGCGTTGGAATTACTCCCCGCGAAACCGGAAGTGGTGGAGGCGCAGGATGGATCAGAGGGCTTGGCAAAGGTTGAGGCGCTGAAACCGGACCTCATCATTCTCGATGTTATGATGCCCGGCCTTTCTGGCTTTGAGGTCTGCGAGCGACTCCGGCATGACATCAAGACGGCGTTTATTCCCATCATGATGCTGACGGCCAACACGGATGAACAAAGCCGTACCAAAGGGTTTATGGTGGGAACCGATGACTATATGACCAAGCCGATTTCCATCCCTGATCTGCACGCGCGTGTGAGCCGCCTGCTGCGCCGTACTTACGGTATGTAGTCAGAAGTGGGTGGATGCGTCGATCTTGAGAGTCCATCCCTGAGTGCCCCGCACCCTGCAGAACCCGCCCTGCGGGTAGCCGGACTGTAGGTGGCGGGGGCTTAGGCGCTCGAATAACGGTTAGCGGTGCCCGAAAGCCCGCACAGCGGGCGAAAGACCGTAGCCCACGGCGCAAGCCGTGGGTAAATTGACACTCCATCGCGCCCGAGCCCCGTAAGGGGCGAAAGAAATCGCGATTGGAATTAGGGGGGGCGTTTTCTTCATCGGTTGAATCCATAGTGTGGGGATGTAAGATCAGCGTAACGATGGCTTCTTTCGCCCCTCTGGGGCTGGGGTATTATGGGGCGGCCTCTACACCCATAGCTCACGCTATGGGCTACGATCTTCCGCCCGCTTCGAATCGTGCAAGTCCCGTCGCGATCGCAGACACCAAGAAACGCGTGTCTGCGCCAGCCCCGATCACGAAAACCACCCCAACCCCCCCCCACACCCCCCCCCCCCCCCCCCCCCCCCCCCCCCCCCCCC
>JARLGN010000613.1 GCA_031292775.1 Acidobacteriota bacterium
ATCACCCCATCCTCAGGGAGCACCAGCACCCGGTAGCTCATTCCCGAAGGCAATGTCCATCGGCCGTGATTAATTGCCAGTCCGTTGAGCAGCAGTTCAGCGTTGATGCCGTCAAAGTTATATCCCTGCGGCAGCGCGGGGTGCAGGTATTGACGCGAGGGCAGATACTTGGTGACTCCCTCGCCGTAAAAGTAGAGCGCGTCGGCGTCGAATTGGCCGGTTTGCAGCATATACTGGCAACGCCCCAGGTACTCAAAGAATCCCCGCGCCTCTTCCCACCAGGTAAGGTTGCGATCGAAGTGCGTCCCTGCTCCATATTGCCAGCCGGGCTTAAAGTCCAGCATGGGCTGTGAAGTATATTGGTGGAAAACCATGCGGTTAAGGCCGTCGAGCAGCGCGTCGTCGCCAACGGGCTTAAGCGATTGGGGATATTCCTGAAAGTGCGCCCAGGCTGTAAAGGACTCCGCCTGCACCACGGGTCGGCCATAGACGTGGGCAGCGGTTGCCACAGTGCGCACGGCGTTCCCCCAATGGTTAAACTGCGACATGATGTCGGTGCCCATCCAGAACTCGCTCATCGGCAGATCCATGTGCCCCACTGCGCGCAGCCCGTCGATGTGCGGGTAAGGATAAGTCCCATAACCCGTCTCGGCTTGGACTTCAATTCCCCGCGCGTGGGCAAGATCAGCAAAAGGAATCCAGAACCGCTCCGCCATGAGGTCGCCGATGGTCCAGCGGACATCAAATAGCAAGCGATTGGTCACATCGCGGCTGTCCACGATGCGCCGCGCCATGGCCGGCAGGTAGGGCAGAATGTCGTAACCCCGCCTTTGCTTAAACTCCTCGCGAAATGTCCGCGACCACGTCGGTTGCTGGCCGCGCACGTCCGCCCCCAACTCGTAGCTATCGATGTGCAGGTATTTGAGCACGTGCGTGCCGGAGGCTGCCGAATCCGCAATCACCGGCAGCGCGGTATTTTCAAAGTGGCTTTCAATGCCGGCGCGGTCGAGCATATCCGCCTCGTAGCCGCCCTGGGTATTGCGGGATGTGCCGCGAATGCGTTGGCCCTCCAGCGTGTATCCGAAACGCAGAATAGTCCACCGCCCGGGCGGCACATTCCACGTGATGCGCCCATCGGCATCCATGGACGTCGTCAGATCCACAACATCCTTCAAGTGGTAATCCACCGCGCCATCTTGCGGATACTCTTCATCCAGAGCTGCGGGGCCCTGGCGGGGATAGTCCCAAAAGCTGCGATTACCGGACTTGAACCACCACCATTTGACGCCACGGCGAAGGCTCGGCACATCGCCCTGGCGCAGCAGTAAAGCTTCCGCTACTTGTACCGGTGTGCCATACGCGGAGGTCATTGACAGGCGAAAGTGCCGGCTCTGCACGGTGGGAAAGTCCACAAACTTCCCTTTGCCTTTTTCCAGGGTAAAGCGGGTTACGGTGGTAAAGGTCTTGCCGTTTTCTGAGGACTGTAACTCGCAATCGCGCGGTCCGCTGTCAGGGCCCGGCAGCACGTAAATCCCGCTGGCCGGCAATGGATCTTCATAGTCGAAACCGAGCCATGTCGGGTCGGTGGCGCTCAACGCGGTCTTCGTACCAGACCAGTAGGTCGTCGGATCGCCATCCACCGCGTCCTGCGGGTAAAAGTTCCACTCGCCCACATAGCCCCGAAGTGTCGAACTCGCCGTTACCATGGCCGGAGCCACGGGACGGTGGCATTTCTCTGGAATCGCCACCACCGCCACATCGTGGTAATAGTCGTCCACCACGGGCGGAAGCGGAAGCAGGCGGTTGAGCTTTTTCGTTCCATCCACCTGCAATTCCGAGTACACCAGCTTCTTGTTGGCCTGGTCCTGAGTAATCCAGGGGCCGCCGCTATCCCAGCCGTCGCAGAGATCAACGCTGACGTCCATCCCCAGGCGGGCGGCCTCGCGCAGCGTGTGCTGAAACAATTCATGCCATTCCGGGCTGAAGAACTGCGCGCCTGCGGGAGTGTGCCCGTCACCGGTTTGGAACACCAGGACCCCGTTAATTCCCTGCCGCTTCATCTCTTCCAGGTCTTTGGTGATGCCAACCTTGGTGACGTTGCCATTGAGCCAAACCCAGTAAGCCCAGGGCTTGGCGGAGTCCGGCGGCTTCAGAAAATTGCCCGCCAGCTCGTCAGTCTTCTGTCCACTCCCCGCCGCCAGAATGCCTCCGGTCAAAGCCAGAAACATTGCCACGGCGATCGCAGCATTCCTCATCCTTTGCCTCCAATTGATGATTGTGGTTCACGGGCAACCAGTTCCCGCGCGAAGTTGAGTAGCCATGAAATCGCGATTCAACCACGGAGGGGATGATTCGATTCGCGGGCTGCCAGACACTTCGATTTCAGCACATCGGACAAACTGGCGGTGTATTTTGAAACTCGACACCGCACTCCGTCACGACCCTGTGCGATGCGAATATTGCCTTCTCTGGCGAAGGAATTCAAGTAAATCTCGCAACGGCGGCCGGGAAACCAGCCGACAGCTCACAGCTAACAGCTCACAGTGGCCCTCCACGGGTTGGGAACAAGTTAAGTGTCGGCTGTTAGCTGTTAACTATTTTTTCATCCTCTTTCCCCCAAGGTGGTTCATAATCCCCAATTCAACCGGAAGTCTTCAGAAGGAGCCAACACATGAAATTACGCCTGACAGGCTGGGTCGTGATGGGCCTTTGCCTCTGGATTATGCCCGCACGGGCAGCCGAACCTCAACTCACAATTTACAATCAGAACTTCGCGGTGGTTCGAGTGCTGATTCCCCTCGATCTGAAAACCGGTGAGAACCGCATTCAATTCACTGATACCACCGCCTATCTTGAGCCCAGTTCCGTGATCCTCCGCGACCCCACGGGCGCGCGGAGCTTGCAGATTCTCGAGCAGAACTACCGGGCGGATCCCATCTCGCAACAACTTCTCCTCTCGTTGTATGAAGGAAAGACCCTCGACTTTCTGGTGCAACGGGGCGACCACACGGAGATTGTGCAGGGCAAGATCGTCCGCAGTGGATACCTCCCGCCCCAGCCATTCTCCCCCTACGGGAATCCCTATCCCGGCAACCAAGTACTGGCGCAGCAGCCCATCATTGAGGTTAACGGCAAGCTGCGCTTTGAGATTCCCGGAACCCCGCTGTTCCCGACGCTTGCCGACGACACAATTTTGAAGCCCACGCTCAACTGGATTTTGATGACCGACAAGCCCGGCGCAGTAAACGCCGAGTTCAGCTACGTGACGGGACATATGAACTGGAATGCGGATTACAACCTCGTTGCGCCTGAGGAAGGTGATGTACTCGATCTGATTGGCTGGGTTACCATTCACAACCAGACCGGAAAGACTTTCGAGAGCGCTCGAATCAAGCTGATGGCGGGACGCGTCAACAAGATACAACCCACGTTTGCCGACAGTTTCATCACAGGCATGGGAGGGGGTGTGGGAGGAATGATCAGCGGCGTGCCCGGCCAGGTTTCCGAAAAGACTTTTGAAGAATACCATCTCTACGAACTGCACCGCCCGACCACGCTCCACGATCAGGAGATCAAGCAGGTTGAGTTCGTGCGCGCGGGCGGAATCAAGACCGAACGCCTGTATGTATACGATGGGGCGAAGATTGACGAAAACCAGTTTCGGGGCTGGAACATTGAGGGCATTCGGCAAAACAGCGAGTACGGAACGCAGTCGAATCCCGACGTCTGGGTGATGCGGGAATTCAACAACTCAGAGGCCAACCACTTGGGGATGCCGCTGCCGGCGGGTCGCATGCGATTCTACCGCCAGGACACCGACGGGCACCTGGAATTTACCGGGGAAAATGAGATCAAGCACACCCCCCGTGATGAAATGATCCGGGTCTTTACCGGCGGCGCATTTGACATCAAAGGTGAGCGCCGGCGTACGAATTACCGCATGGAGATGGGCCAACGTATGCTCGATGAATCCTTCGAAATCAAACTGCGCAACCACAAGAAAGAGCCTGTCGTGGTGCGCGTGGTTGAACACCTGTATCGCGGCTCGACTTGGGACATTACCGATAAATCCTCGACATATCTCAAGACCGACGCCCAAACCATTGAGTTTCAGGTTCAAGTGCCGCCGGATGGCGAGAAGGCCGTTACCTACACGGCACATTACACCTGGTGAACCGCGTAGCGGCGGGTTTATCCCGCCATATGGCGGCGTAAAGCCGCCGTTACAAATCGAGGCGGCGTAATGCCGCCTCGACACCGAGAGGCCTCATCATGCGCACCATGCAGCACCTTTTCATCTGCTTCATGTTGTTTGCCCCCAACCTCTCCGCTCAATCCACGAAGGTAGACTTGACCCGGATCAACGCGATGGCACAAGACTCCACCGGCACGGTTTGGGGAATCTCCCGCGCCGCGAATTCTGACCTCTTTCAATGGAAAGGTGATAGGTGGGAACCTGTGGCTCCCGGCGGAGTGCCGGAAAACTCCCGGCCCGCCGCGTTGGCAAGCGGCCCCGATGGCGCCGTTTACTGTCTTTGGAATGCGGGCGAGCATGAACACACGGTGACCTGGCACAGCGGGACCCTTTCCAAAACTCTGGCGCGGTTTTCGGGAGATCTTGCCAACATCGCTTACATCTTTGTTGACCCTAACAAGAACGTCTGGATTACCGAACGCGGCGTACACATCTACCGGATCTCCCCAGAAGGCAAAGCCGAGTGCGTCTACACCATCGAATACGATCATCGTTACGAATCCAATCTGCCCACCGGGGGGCGCATGAATTTCGATTCCGTCTTTGCTACAGCGGACGGCCAGGGGAGCATCTGGTTTTGGTCCGGCGGACCCCAGGGGGGCGGCATATCGGCGCTCAACGGCATCCTGATCTTCGATGGAAAGGATTTCAATCTGCACACGAATTTCCCCGGCCCGCCGGTCAAACGCTACTTCGCCGTCGAACCCGACGACGCTGACCACATGTGGATCGCGGGAGCGAGGGATCACCTCTATCGGGTTGCCACGCGGACACTGGCCGCTGAGGTAGTTCCGGATCCGGAGTCCAACGCTTTCCGCTTCGTGCAGAAGATTTTCCATGCGGGGAGGGCAACGTACATCATTACCGCCGAAGGGTCGATGCCCGTGCCCGAACGCAGCGGCGAGGGCCGCATCGGCATCCTTTGGCGGCAGCAAGGGGGTGAATGGAAGCGCGTCGTTTATGGCCTTGATATGCGCTCCCCTTTCATGACCGACCTACCTCGGTCGTTCGCGACGACCCCGGCAGGACTGTGGCTCGGCGCCTACGGTACGGGCCCCTGGTTGATCCCCGAAGGGCCGGGCGAACCCGTACATATTGATTGGCGATACGGCTTTCCCCTGGAAGAGTCAGAGGGACTCATGGCGCTTCCCGATGACCGTTTGTTGGTCGTTGCGGCATCCACCGGAAGTATGTCCCTAAAACCGGCGGATATGCTGAATGCCTTCCAACCGCCGACCAACGTCCGCACACTGAATCCGCTACGGTTGTTGGTCGCGGACCGTCAGAACCATCTGTGGGGTTTCCTTTCCGGCGACCGCAAGGTAATCAGCGAGTGGGACGGAAAAACCTGGGCGGACCATGCCCTGCCGGAGAGTTTTGACACCATGCGGTTTTGGAGCTTTGGCATCGATACCCAGGACCGCATCTGGCTGCTCCACGCGGGCTGCCAGGGGAGCGCGTCCATCCTCACCCCCGCAACGGAAAAGTTGGAGACTTTTCGTGACTACTCGGTGGCCCTCCAGACGCAGATATCAAACCATGCAAGTTTCCTGGTCCACGGTGAGCGGTTTACAGCCCCGGCGGTCACTCCCGACGGTCGAATTGCCTACCGGGACGACTGCGGCCAAGCCCATTACTTCAACGGCGAGGTATGGCAGGCTTGGAGGGCGCAGGAGATTGATCCAGGCCGGCGGGGGCCGTTTGATGGCCCTCCATTTTTTGACCAGGCGGGCAATTTTGCCACGAACATCACCGGAAGAACCTGGGAGTACACTCCAACGCAGGGGTGGCGCACCACAAATTACGAGCCGGGGACGGCCAGCGATCGCGAAAGGTCCGCCTCGGCTGTTCCCAAGGCGCCTCCCGGTTGCGAGGTCCACAGTCCGGATTCCGCGGCCCGGGACCGCTTGGGAACATATTGGTTTACCTCTCAGGGCCAGTTGTTCCGCGCGATTCCGGGAATGTGCGTGCGGCAATTCTCACCCCAGCAGCGTCAGCCGTTTCTCGACTTTCGTACCGTCAAATCAGTAGTGATCGACCCGGAAGGAAATGCTTTTCTGGAGACTTATTTCCGCAACCACTCCAATTTCGGGGAGTACGTTATCGTGAACGCCCGTCCACACCTATCGCCAACCAAGGTGCGCCCCACCATAGAAGCGACGGGAAGCGTCAAACTTAAGATTGAAACCCAGCTAACGGGGAAAGTCTGGTTTACATGGAGAGTCGACGGCGGAGATTGGGCTACGCCCACCGAGAGCGCGCAAGCCCACGTAAATTGGTTGACGGAGGGTAAGCACAGGATCGAAGCCGCGGCGCTGGACGATCGCCTGCAAATCGATCCCACCCCTGCCACTATCGAAGTCACTATCCACGTGGATCCCCAAGCGCAGATTGCGGCGCTGATCGACCAACTGAAAGACCCTGACTACGCAATGCGCGATGCGGCAGTGGCGGCTCTGGTACGCCAACCCACCCTCGCCCTTCCCCTGTTGCAATCGGCGCGCGCGGCGGCGGGGGAAGATCAGCGCTGGTGGATCGACGCCGCCATTCAACAAATCAAAGACCGCCCGGCAAAGGGAAAGCAGCCGTGAAAGACCGTCCGGACCTCCGTCTTTGAGGTCCACGGCTCTATCTGCGCAACTTGAGCGGACGTAATGTGGCGAGAGAGACGGCGCCTGCCATACGACCGCATTTGAAATCAATCGCTTTCTCCCGAGAATAACTGCGGCACCCCAAAACGGGGATTCGCGATACCCGGTCCTCATCACTCGGCAATTCAAGACTCATAATTCAAGAGCCGCGTCCCCCGAACACGTGCGGCGTGTTAGTATCTCGTCTTGATAATCGCTGACTTCGGAGAATGATTGATGCCCATAGGTTTGCGTAATTTCCTTCCCGCCCTTTTCCTGGCCGCCACAGCTTTGGCCGCACCGCCGAACGCCGCGCTGCAATATCAGTCAACATTCATGCGCGTGGAAATGGCTCCGGACCAGCCAGCCTTCGCAGCCCTTAGCGTAGACTCGCTGGGCAAAGACAAGCTCGACGCCAACCCGCTACGCCTGCCAGACAAGGCGGAAATGGTGTTCCAGGTGCGCCGTGTAGGCACGACCTTTGAGTATCGACCCTCTGGAGCTTCTTCGGCCACGCCCGCAGTATGGACATTTCAATTTTCGCCGCGGCTGATTCATTTGCGCTCGCACTTTACCCCGGGAAATACCCCGCCTCCGCTGGTGCTGAATTTCAATCCCCACCTCAACCATGCCACCCTGTTGGGGCTTATCAATGACGATAGCAGCGTGCGCTTACCGGCCCTGCTGCACTTGCCTGACCTCGGGACGTTTCGCATCACTTCCAACTCGGGCCCGAGCATGACGCTCGGCTACGACGCTCGACGGTTTAATCGAGGGGCCAAGAATGACCGCGACTACGTTCGCGTAACGTTCCCTGCCGCCACCGCCGCCATGCCCAATATCGAGTACAACCTGGAAGTCGTTGCGCTATATCCCGACTTGCCGGGTATTGCGCGCGATCCGCGATTTGACGGCTTCCGGCGCGACTGGCTGAACATCTTTCAACTTAATCCCCGTGAGCGGGTGCTGGCCAATCATGCCGCAAGCGATCCCGTGGCCTTCACCATATTTGAGTATTCCTCGGTAGCGGTCCACACGCCCCCGCTGGCCCCGGGGTTGACCGCTCTGGATATAGTTCGCCAAACGCTCGACCGCTATCTGGGCGGAATGAAGGGCTATGGCATGGCGGGTTACTACGACCTCCATTACGATTTTAGTGATACCTACCCGTCACTCCTGATGGCCGCGTCCGATTACGTCAACGGCAGCAAAGATCATGCCTGGCTGGAGAAGAACTATGCCGGCATAAAAGATTGGGCCACCAAAATGTTGGCCATAGATGTGGATGGCGACGGGCTGCTCGAATATCCCGTGAGCGGGAATTACAAATCATGGCCGGAAAAGGTTTCGATTCGTCCAGCGAATTGGTGGGACACCATAGGCTTTGGCCACCAGGACGCCTACTCGAATGCGCTTGCCTACCGCGCCCTGCTGAACATGGCGGAACTAGCCCGCCAGGCGAACCATCCGGACGATGCGCAACTGTACACGGCTCGCGCGGAGAAATTGCGCGCGGTTTATTTTCAGACCTTTTACGATCTCCAAACCGGTGTACTGGCCGGCTGGAAGAGCGCGGACGGCGAGTTGCACGATTACTACTTTACGTTTGTGAACAGTGTCGCCATAACCTATGGATTGGTCCCAAAAGGCAAAGCCGACCTCATCATGGACCGTATGCTCGCCAAAATGAAGGAAGTGGGTTACTCAAATTTTGAATACGGCCTGCCCGGAAATCTGATTCCTATTCGCCGGGGTGATTACGTTCACCACGACAAGCGCTGGGGCGGTCCGGAAAAAGAAGACGGATCGGATGGATTTCAAATTTATGAAAACGGCGGGGCCACGGCCTGCTACGCCTATTTCACCATGCAAGCCTTGTACCAGTTGGGATGG
>JARLGN010000614.1 GCA_031292775.1 Acidobacteriota bacterium
GTAACCACCCCGTCCGTCGGCTGACGGACACCCCTCCTGAATCAGCTGAACGTGTCCCACATCTTTTGCTGGACACGGAGGGGGTGAACCCCCGGGTGGCATGGGTCCATCAGCCCCGAAGGGGCGAAAATTGAATAGCCGTGGGCAAGGGCACGTTCTTTGTGCCCGCCGCCCACGGTTGACGACCCCGTCCTCGCCTCGACCCTGGAGGGGTCGAAGGTGCCGCGCCGCCGTTCCTACCCACCGGCGACCCCGCCCGCGGTGGGACATTCGACCCTTTCAGGGTCGGTAAGGCCAGGGGAAGCTTACCGTGGGCGGCGGGCACAAAGAACGTGCCCTTGCCCACGGCTACTCAATTCAAACCCCTTCGGGGTTGCGGGCCAAACTTAACCCCCGTGTCCAGCCAAAGATGTGGGTAAAGATCAGCTCAGATGAGGAGGGGTGTCCGTCAGCCGACGGACGGGGTGGTGCTGAACCGGAGGGGTGCTGACCCGCTCAGCACCAGCACGTTTTCCCGCAGCCTGTTCAGCCCCACCCTTCCGGAGGCGTCCAAAGTGGTTAGAAGTTTGGGCTAACCCCCCGCTCCAAGTCACTCGGCGATTTGGCCACGCGAAAGCGTACAACAAATCGCGTGCCAGGGTGAGCAGAAGTTGTGCTGCCCGCACCGACGGGACTTTCGCATCCTATATAACCGCCAATTTCATCGACGCGACGCTTTACGATGGCGAGACCCAATCCGGTCCCTCCCGCCCGAGTGGTGAAGAATGGCTGGAAGATTTTATCCAACTTATCTTTAGGGATACCGCACCCATAATCTTCCACCACGAGTTCCGCATACTCTTGCTCGCGTTGCTGACGGATTATACGAATCTGAATCACCCCGCCCTGACCGCTGGCCTCCATGGCGTTGACGAGAAGGTTGGAAACAATGTCACTTGCAGCTTCCCCTCCGCCTTCAACCAGGCACGGGCCGGCGTCGACCACATCAAGGGCAATGCCGCGCCGATCGGCATCCATTCGCGAGATGGCGGTAACCCTACCGTCGATGGCCGCCAAATCGGCGGGGCGGTCCGTATCGCGAGCGGGCTTGGCATACCGCAGTACCTGCGAGATGTTCCGGTTCAAACGGTCGATTTCATTAACCAGCATCCCGCAATCACGCCGGGCATTCTCGGGAAGCCCTTTGTCCTCTTCCATAAGCTGCACAATGGTCTTCATGCCGCTCAGCGGATTCTTGACATTGTGCGCAATGCGCGCCGCCATCTCGCCGAGGAAAGCCATCTTCTCCTTTGCGGCCAGCTCACGCTCCAATTGGATCTTGTCGGCGATGAGCCGGCAAAGTTCCAGCGCCGCAGCAAGGCGATCCGCGAGCATTTCCAGGGCGGCGGCCTGCTCCCCGGACACAGCACCGGTGGCGGGTACGACTTCCAAATAGGAAATGGTTTCGCCGCCACGAGAGATGGGCACAAGGTGAGCCTTCGACGAAACTCCCTGCGCCGAATTGGCGTTGGTAATCGGGCCAGGTAGCAATCGTACGCGCTCCAGACGCAAGGCCTGGGACACACGCTCTTCCACCAGAGATTGCAGCGATGCCACATCCCCCGTCCGTTTGGCATGTTCCTCAATTTCCAGTGCCAGCTTCTGGACCTTCTCAAATTCGGAAATAAATTGCCGATGCAAGGCGTGGCTAACCAAGCGCTTCAGCGGCTCCACCAGCACAACAAGAACAAAGATCATCACTCCTTCGGTAACCGCCACAGGCAGGATATCGTGCACTTCCAACCAGCCACTCAGCCGACGCATGAAATTCAGGTAGATCAGAAATCCAAAAATTGCCGCCACCGAATACACCACGTTCCGCTGGACGCGCAGGTCCAGGAAGTTGTAGTGAAAAATGGAATAACCCAGCAGCGCGCTGGGGAGTAAACCCAGCAGCATCAAACCGGTGACGAAATACCCTCCTAAACCGCCTACGGGCGGCAAGGCGTGCGGTAAATAAGCAATTGCCCAACCGAGTGCCAGCAACGCTTGGAGTCCGGCCAGGTAACCATGGAATCTCGCCAGCATTGGAGCGGCAGCGCGCCGATGGAGATTTAGATACACGTTGATGCCAACGGCGAAAATCAGGGCGCCGACGGCCCAAAGGACCAGCAATCGGACCGGAGGGCCGAGCGTCACCAATGGCTCCAGACCGAGGCGACCCAATATCCTTCCCTCCAGCCACGGGCAGGAAATTACAGGAAGATAGAAACACCCCACAACCAACCGCTGCCAGAACCGGCTGGGGACTAAGCCCGCAAAATACTCCACTTGGACGTGAACCAGCAGGGGCACCGCCGCAATGAACCCCAGCATGGTAACAGTGCGCGAAAAGCCTGATAGGACCGCCGGACCGGCCCCATAGTAAAGGGTGATGTTGAGGGCCAAAAGATTGCCCGAGTACCACATGAACAGCGCCGACATCAGCGCGAACAGCAGCCATTCCAACCGTCGCAGGCGGCGGTTCCCCAGGATCAAAACCATCATGAAGAGATGGATCAGCGTCCCGAAGGTGTAAACAACAAGCTTGGCGGCAACAAGCGGTGTAAGTTCGTAGGCAACGTCCACGCAAAACTCTCAGACCGGGGTGGTGGCCCAACACACAAGGCACGAAGGTGAAATTCGGAACTCATTGTAAGCCAGCCTAGTGGCGCAAGCAAACAGCCGGACGGTGCGCAGGCCAGGCAAAAGGAATGATCGCCATAAGGTGTGAAATGTCCGAGGTGTCAAATCTCCCCGCGGGAGAAATGAGCCGCGTACAAGAAAGATCGACAAGCTAATCCGATGGTTTCACAATGGGTTATGGGTCTCTTTGACCGTTTGTGTGACGCTTTCATGACAACCCATTTGCACGAATCGTACTCTTGTGAGATCATGTTTATGAGTAGTTCACGCAGGCAGGCCATCCCGTCTACCCAGAAAATATGGATAGTAAATCGACAGAACAACCAGCACCTCATCCCAGTACAACCGCACTCCCTCGCGTCATGGTGGCAACGACCGCCATGCTCACCTTTATTACCTTCTGGCGAGCAGCAGCAATCGTTTTGAATGATCTCGCGTCGTCTGCCTATTACGCGGGTGGTATCGCGGAGCAGGCCGTCGGCAAGTCCGCCCCCTGGTTCATTCTGGCCGTCATGTTGTTTTCATATGCCGTTCGCGCGATCTACGTGGAAAGCTGCAGCATGTTTGTGCGGGGCGGCGTCTATCGAGTGGTTAAAGAGGCCATGGGCGGAACCCTCGCCAAGTTTTCCGTGTCTGCCCTGATGTTCGATTACATTCTGACAGGCCCCATCAGTGGTGTATCCGCTGGCCAATACCTTGTAGGCTTCCTGAACGAAGTTCTGGCAATCCTGCACATCGCGGTTGTCCTGCCGGTAAATGGGACAGCCGCCGCCTTTGCCATAATGGTCACGCTCTATTTCTGGTGGGAAAACATCAAGGGGATTCCGGAATCGAGCGAGAAGGCACTGCGCATCATGCAGTTTACCACCGTCATGGTGGTGCTCCTGATCGGCTGGTGCTCTTACACGCTTTGGGTGCGAGGTGCCCACCTTCCCCCTCCACCGACGCTGGGGAACCTGCATTTTGCCCCCGACGCGCTCGGATGGTTACGCACCAGCCAACTACCCCACACCATCGGCCTTCTGGGGATCTTTATTGGCCTTGGTCACTCCATCCTGGCCATGAGCGGCGAGGAATCGCTGGCCCAGGTCTATCGCGAAATTGAGCATCCCAAGCTGCCCAACTTGAAGAAGGCAGGCTTGGTTATCTTCATCTATAGCATGCTCTTCACCTCCCTGGTCTCCTTCTTCGCGGTAATGATCATTCCGGATGGCGTGCGTAAGAACTACTTCGAGAACCTTATTGGCGGACTGGCGATGAACGTGGCGGGGCCCTTAATGCTCCGCTTGGTGTTCCACGGGTTTGTGGTTCTGGTGGGAACCTTGATTCTCGCCGGCGCGGTGAACACCGCCATCGTTGGATCAAATGGCGTTCTGAATCGCGTCTCGGAAGATGGCGTCCTCTCCGACTGGTTCCGCCGCCCACATCCCCGTTTCGGCACTTCCTATCGCATCATTGATATGGTGGTCGGCCTCCAAATCCTGACGATTCTGCTGAGCCGGGGCAATGTCATTCTCTTGGGCGAAGCTTATGCATTTGGCGTTATTTGGAGCTTCGTCATGAAAGGCCTGGCGGTCCTGGTGCTACGGTTCAAAGACCGCACCAAGCGGGAATACCGTGTCCCCATGAATTTTCATATCGCGGGACGGGAAATTCCGGTTGGACTTGGCCTCATTACCCTGGTGCTTTTCGGCGTTGCGATAGTCAATCTCCTAACCAAGCAAATTGCCACGGTTTCCGGGGTCGCATTCACGATCGTCCTCTTCGCCGTTTTCACTATTTCCGAAAAAATAACCCGCTCACGCCAGGGCGTTCACCAGGAGCTTGACCAGTTTCATCTGGTCCCGGGGGAAGACCTCACCCCCAAGGCTGTGGGCGTCCGGCCGGGCAATATCCTGGTATTGGTACGCGATTACCATACGCTTTACCACCTCGCAACTGCACTCCGGCGCGTTAACACCGCCCGGCAGGATGTAGCGGTCCTGCACATCCGCATTCTGCAACGCGCTGCCTCTGGCGCAAGTGACCTGGTGCCGGAACAACTCTTTAGTGGAAGGGAACAACTTCTCTTCACGCGCGCGCTCGCCATTGCCGAGCACGAGGGCAAGAGCATTCATTTGTCGGTAGCCGCCGCCAGCGAAATATGGGAAGGCATCCAGCGTTCCGCACAATCCCTGCAATCTTCCACCATAGTCCTGGGATCCTCCGCAATCATGCCCGTGGCCGAGGAAGCGCGTAATGCCGGGCTCGCATGGGAAAAACTCCCTGAACCCAAGCCCCATCTAACCCTCGAAATTTTTACCCCCGACGGGCAGGAAGAAATCTTCTACCTTGGTCCACATGCTCCCCACCTGACACCCAAGGAAATCGATCTGCTGCACAGCCTCTGGTTGAGGTTCAGCGCCGAACTCGCGCCGAATGAAGTGCACCACCATGACATCGTCCATTTCGCATTGAATGAATTGCGCGACGAACTGGGCAACGGACGTGAGAGAGAGATGCTGGAGCGATTGCGCACTCACATCGCGCAGATCAATGCCCGCCGCTGCACCCATCCGTGAAACTGCTCTGAATCTATTATGCGGAGCTTACGCCTGGCGTTCTTCCTTGGGCCGGAAGACTTGCGTCAAGATCACACCTGCTGATACCAGAAGTATCCCCACCAACATGGAGAGATTAAGGAACTCGTGCAGGAAGAAGTGTGCGAACAAGGTCGCCACAAGCGGTTGAATTGAGGAAATAGCATACACACGCGCCACCGCCATCAACCGTAGCGCGGTGAACATACAATAAATCGCCAGGACACCGGAAAGCACTCCGCTTATCAATAGCGCTTCCAGACCTCTCCACGCTGCCCGGTGGAGAACCAGTCCCGGGACCACTAGCAACAACCCGCCCAGACCCACCACCACGCTGGTGGCAAACTGTACGAAGATCGCCGTCGACTGGTGCGCACCGCGAAGCTGTCCGTCACGCCAAAGCACTCCGGAAACCCCATAAGCCAGCGCCGTGCTGAAAGCCAGGGGAATTGCCCAGTACCATCGTGGAGAAATGGGCTGGCCTCCCAACGTCCCCAGAGAAAGCGCCACCAGCCCCCCACAGATGAAGGCCACGCCGAGAAGGGCGTGCCGGTGGATCCGCTCGCGGAGAAACACCCAGGCAATCAGAGTTCCCCAGATCACATAGGTTTCTTGCACTGGAATCGTGATGATTACGCCGCCGAGGCGTATGGCGAAATAATAGAGGAAAAGTCCCAGCGTAGATATTATTCCCGCCGCCACAAAAGCCAAAATAGCCCGGTGGCCGATGTAGCGCGGTGAACTCGGACGCATTTGATCCAGGGTGCCGTGCTTCCAGACCAGGAAAATACCCAGCAGTAAACTCGGAAGGCCGCGCAGCACGGGGCCAATGAGTGGATCGGTAGTTTCTACCGCAACCCGGTCAAAAATGCTGGCGGAAGCATATCCCAGCACGGTGCCCAGTGCCCAAGGCTCCCCGCGGCGGCGAATTTGAGGTGATGATGAAGTTTCCATGGTCTCCGAATGTTTGCTCGATGTGATCAAACCAAGTGGCTCTGTGATTATATCGGGTTGACGACTTTGGGCAAAATTAATCGCAGTCCTTGAGGAAACTTCGACGAGGTGATAAATTTAGTGATGTAAGTTAATGACCTTCGGGGCAGGGTGAGGAATTGCAGCCAGAAGCATCGGCCGCGAGTCCAATTCCCGATCGGCGGTATAGCCCGCGAGGGGCAGAAGAGCAGTGACAAGTGACGAGTGAAGAGTGACGAGCAAGACCCGCCTAACGGGCGGGAAATTAATCAGTATTCGTTGCCAGTCATTCATCATTGCTTTTATGCCCCAGGATCCGGTGAAACTCCGGAGCCGACGGTAAAGTCCGGATGAAAGAAGGTTAGGGCCGGTCTACGCTTACGGGACAATGCTGCCCTCGTGACGAGCGAGGGGCGCTGTCCGTGGGTGTATCCCTTCATCCCGGTCTCCTCCTCCCTGCCCCGCCATGAGGAAATCCCTTTGGGACCCACAACCGATCGATATCGTGTTCTGTCCGCTTCAATTGCATGCGCAGGTCTTTTCCTTTTGCTGGTTGCTGTTGTAATCCCGCGTACGATTCATGCCCAGAGTTGGAACGGTCACCTCGAAGGACTGATTACTGACCCAAGCGGAGCCGTGATACCACAAGCACAAATTACCCTGAGAAACAACGCCTCGGGCCAAGTCCGCCGCACGCAGACCGACCAGCGGGGCTTTTACACCTTTCCCCTTATGCCTGTGGGTGCGTACGATTTGACCGTGGTCGCCCCCGGCTTTGCCACACGCGTCCTGCGTGGCCTGACACTGCAAGTTGGGCAGGTCGAGCGCATGGACCTCACCCTGCAACTCGCTCGCGGTCAAGCCGTGATGAAGGTTGACGCCCGACCGCCGCTGGTGGAAACAGCCTCGCCGGCCATCGGTGATGAGATATCAAACCAGCACGTCACTTCCCTGCCGTTAAATGGCCGCCAATTCTCCCAGCTCGCGCTGCTGGCGGCGGGCGCCGTACCGCCCTACCCCAACGGCTCCAGCCAACAGTTCAACACCGCGGCACTCGGTCTTGGCTTTTCGGTGAATGGGCAACGCGCGGAACGCAATAATTTCTCCCTCGATGGCGTCACTCTGATGGAGCCTTTTGCCTATAGCCTGACCGTAAATCCTTCGGTCGACGCCATCCGCGA
>JARLGN010000615.1 GCA_031292775.1 Acidobacteriota bacterium
CTGCCTGGTGATGAAGAGGAAGCGACGCAGTTGAGCAATTTGGCATCCGCGGAATTGGGCGAACCCAACAGAGCCACTTACGGTGACGCTATTGGAAGCCAAACATGGGCATCGCCGATCGCGGGTTCGGGTCCGAGTAGCTGTCAATGTCTGTCGCTCAAGTAGGAGGCCACAATGCAGTCAACAGAGGTATCTCGGCGAAGATTTGCCCGGCGAATCGCTTTAGCCGCAGTGTTCGCAGTCCTGGGGTCAGTTGGGACGTTTGAAGCGATACGTGCATATCGCATTTTGTCAGCCAGTGTGCGGCTGCCAGCCGAATTGCCGCAGGCGCCGATACCTCCTGCACCGGAACCACCCGATTCAATCCACCTGAACACGATACCCCTGCTGCCGAAAGACAGGCAGCACATACTGAATGGAGATTTCCAGATTGTGACGCGAATGGTCGATCTCCCAAGAAGCTGTTGGGACAGCTTTGCGTCGTCCTTTCTTGGGTTTTCTGGGGCACCGGCATCTAAAGAACTAGTCACATTAGCGGATCCTGGACAGGATTTTGAGGCAACAGACTTGATTCGAGGGGGGAGGCCTTTCCGGCGACTGGTTTTCGCCGGCTTGGGTTCGAAGGCGTGTTTTGTTTACTACGAACAAGGTGGTCAAATGCACCCCGCTACGACGTGCTTGGTAGTCATGGACTATGGGCAAAGTAAGGCGGTCTGGGTGGGATCATCCCGGCGGAGGGCAAGGAACTTTAAGGAGCTGCGCGCCAACCTTGCCGCGGATCTTTTTGGAGATACCTACGGCCCGGTTTGCTAGCGGCGTAGCAGAGGTATTCGGCTCCGAGGCGGATTCCTCTCCCATTCTTAGCGTGGAAACATAAACCATGATATTAACATCCACACATGAAATCCCCCGGACGGGCGCAAAGAACGCGCACGTCTGCGCTACCCGCTTTGGTTTTGGATATGATGTGCTGGGGCGGCAGGCTGGCGCAGGGCGAGCGTAGCCCTGCGGTTTTGTGCCAAACAACCAAGCCGGTCCATGGTCAGGACGGACGAATCGTGCAGATAATGGGCAAATCGGCGGACGTGGATGAAGACGTGAATCGCAGAGCTGGGCTCGCTCTGCGCCAGCCGGCCTACGACAACATCTACCAGTTGACGAATGTCTTGGTGGGAAACAACCAGGCCGAGCATTACACTTACGACGCGGTGGGCAATCGGCTAACCTCGGTCGCTCCGGCAACGACCTATACCAATAACGATTCGAACGAACTCACCGCCACGTCCGCCGCCACGTACACGTACGATTACAACGGGAACGCGACGAGCAAAACTGACACCAACGGGACCACCTACTACACGTGGGATTATGAGAATCGTCTTTCCAGCGTCACGCTGCCGGGAACGGGTGGGACTGTCAACTTCAAGTACGACCCGCTCGGAAGAAGAATTGAGAAGATTGCGCCGGGTGCAACCACAATTTACGCCTATGACACCGATGGAGTGATTGCGGAACTAGACGGATCGAGCAACATTCTAGCCCGATACACACAAGGGGAAAATACTGATGAACCCCTAGCCATTTATCGCGGACTGACCACGTCTTACTTCCATGCGGATGGTTTGGGCTCGGTAACGTCACTCACTGATGGTTCGGGCCAGCTAGCCGCCAGCTACGTCTACGATTCCTTTGGGAAACTGACAGCCAGCACGGGATCATTGACAAATCCCTTCCAATATACCGGCCGCGAGTTTGATTCCGAGATAGGCCTCTATTATTACCGCGCCCGGTACTACGATCCAAACGCAGGTAGGTTCATCTCGGAGGACCCGATCCGTTTTGCGGGCTCGTCAGACTTCTATGTTTATGTGCAAAACAAGCCGATCATTGGGAAAGATCCTACCGGCTTGATGATAAAAATATGCAGCAGACCGGCATTCCGAAACAGAGTTACTGGCAGCATAGGAAACCATGCGTTCCTGTTGGACACGCGGAACGGTAACAACTGCAGCAAGGGTTCTGGCAATTGGCCGAATGGGAGTGAGAGCGAGGGCAACCATGGGACTTTCTGTGTGCCGGTGCCAGGCAGCGACGGGTTAGAGGAAAAGGTGATGAACTGCTGCAAGAAGAAAGCTGGTTCGTTCATGGGCAAGTATGTACCCATGATCCCGTACATGGCTGACTGCCATGACCTAACTCGGGGCTGCCTCAAAGACGCGGGATTACCAGATACCCCAGCTCCCGGTGACAGGATTGGATGCCGAGGCAATTGCCCGTCCGCCGCACCACTAGAGGCCCCAACCACAATACCGACAGACAGGGGCCCTGTGCCCGTCGAATGGTAGGAGTCAAGCCGATGGCTGAACATTGGAATGTTGTACGTAACCTCGTGGCCCATCGAGCCAAGAAGCGTCGATGGGTCTATGGACCGATACTATGCATGGTACTGTTCATCCTTCTCTGGGCCACTGAAGAGGGACTAACTTCCCTTTGGTACGTGCCGATCATTGCCCTGATTGTCATCCAATACTTTCGGCCGACTCTCCTTTTGTGGTTCTCGCTGCTTGCACTTTTTGCGGCATACACCGTAGGGATTGTCGTGCAGGCGTCATTTCCTGCGGATTATGTCGGGCTGCCTCTGGGCTTGGTCCCCACTGCCGCGCTTTTATGGGCGTACCCCCGGCGCTTCATCCAAGTCACGGAAACACCTGGGGCCGTCACTGAAATGAAGCCAGGTGCTGGGATTAGGGGCTGAGGGATCATGAACGGGACGCTCACCAACAGTTACGGCTACGATGCGGCGTCAAACCGCACGTCGTTCACCGACCCGGCGGGCGGCACGTCAAATTACACCTACGACACACTGAATCGCCTGACCAACCTCGAGGATTTCAATTCCGCCAACTTTGGCTTTGGGTATGATGCGTTAGGGCGGCGGACTTCATTGACGCGGCCCAATGGCGTGGATACTTCTTACAGTTACGACAATCTCTCGCGCTTGCTCAGCGTGCTGCACAATGGAGGAACTCTGCCGGGAAGCACCAGCTACGTTGTAGATGCGGCGGGGAATCGCACCAGCAAGACGGCCCTCCAACAAGCCGACCCGAATCCTGTTTCCGTGACGTCGAATTACACCTACGACAACATCTACCAGTTGACGCAGGCGGTGGTGGGCGGCAATTTGGCGGAGAGCTTTACCTACGACGCCGTGGGCAATCGGCTGACTTCCGTTGACCCGGCGTCGTACACCTACAACAGTTCGAACCAGCTCACATCCACCTCCGCCGCCACGTACACGTATGACTATAACGGAAACACGACGAGCAAAACTGACACCAACGGGACCACCTATTACACATGGGATTACGAAAACCGCCTCACCAGCGTGACCCTGCCGGGCCAGGGCGGGACGGTCCATTTCAACTACGACCCGTTTGGACGCAGGATTCGCAAAGCTCTCGGCAGTGCCACCACGATTTATGCGTATGACGGCGACAACATGGTCGAGGAATTGGATAGCTCCGGCAACATCGTCGCCCATTACACCCAAGGCGCAGGTATCGACGAACCCCTGGCAATGTATCGCGGCCTCACTACATCCTACTTCCACGCGGACGGCTTAGGCTCAATCACTTCACTGACGGATGGCTCGGGCCAACTGGCCGCCAGCTACGTGTACGATTCTTTTGGTAAACTCACAGCGTCAACCGGGACAATTGCGAATCCCTTCCGGTACACCGGTCGAGAGTTTGATTCCGAAACCGGCCTATATTATTACCGTGCTAGGTATTATGACGGCACGGCCGGCAGGTTCCTCAGCGAAGACCAAAATAAGAACGGCAGCCCGCAATCATTGTATCTCTACGTGGACAACTCCCCGGCACAGCTGACTGATCCATTCGGCATGCAGGCACAGAGCCCCTTGCTGGTAGGCACATGGACGCCGCAGCAGACCTCTCAATTAACTGCGGGTTGGGTGGAAGCGCTGAATCGGCTGAAAGATTCCAGTTGTCGCAAGCTCTTCTGTAACAAACATCATAAGCTCGACCCCGACGACTTGTTGCGCAAGACCCAGTACGAGATTCAGATATTGTCTAACGGTGCAGGTGCAGCGACGATGGCTTCTACTCTGGTATACATCAACCCGGCAGGCCAGTTTTTCCAAATGAGTACAACGGCATATATTCCCTATGACAAACCGGAACTTTCGGGAATGCGTTCCGTACAGTTCGGCTCGGTCGCAGACCTAACTGCCTTCATTCTGCTACATGAATTGGGGCATCAGGTCGGAATCTTTGGAGCGGATTTATTCGGCTTTATTAACGGGGGACATTCTCTCCGCGTCCTGGACGCCTGCTTTAAGAAGGGAGTGAAGGTTGGAGACTAAATCAATCTGGAATTGGATATTCTTCTGTGCAGCAGGCCTGCTGGCGTGCGGTGCAAAATCCCAGACTCTGGCGCCTGTAGATACTTCGGCCTATAAAACAGATCGGCAAATTCGGGCGGTGGTCACACCCATCTCCAGCTCGGTTTGTAGGGGAGCTGCGGAAACGAGCGAATACAAGGTACAGCTTCTGGCAAGCCTGACGTTTGAGAACCGGTCGCAGAGACCTGTGCTTCTCTATAAGGATTTCAGTCCCTGGGCAACGGAGCGAATTGCAGCATCGCCGGAGGACATGGCGGCCGGCAAATACGTAGCTGGATTCACCGGCGACCGGATGTTGCTAGTCCGTAAGCCCCGAAGGGCATCGATTGACGACTTCGCGGTGATCAACCCGGGCGGCACTTACACGACGAAAATTCGTGCAACTCTGTTTGCATCAGCCGACTTGGGGATCCCGCTTGTGCACTCGGGAAAGTATTGGACACAGCTTGGGATTGACGCACGGCCAGACGAGTTTTATTTCGATACACGCGCGAAGGAGGAATTTCAGCGGAGATGGCGGTCCCGCGGGCGGTTGGTGGGCTTCGTTCTGGCCGAGCCTTTCCCAATTGAAATTAGACTTGATCCGAATGCGTTGGCATGCAAAGTTGAGCCTTGAGCGGGTTGGGCAGAGGTAGCCGCATTTTGGCTTCCTCTACGGTTCTCAACATGGAAACATCAACCATGATATTAGCTTCCAAACATGAAACTTCATGGACGGACGAAGCGGGTAGCGCAGAGGTAGCCGTAGTTTAGCTTCCTCTGCGGTTCTTAGCGTGATAACGACAACATACGTATTAATACACGATGACGAAAGGTTCTGAACATGGCGGCGGTAACATCAGCATCAAAAGCAGTCCAGAGGAGAAGGCCATGATGGACACATACAATTCGGACAAGTTTCGCAGTGTTTGGAGAATACTACTTTTCGCGGCAGTTGCCCTCATGCTAGTGTCGCTGTCGCGCGCTCGGGGGCAGGGGTGCGGTCCCGGCGTCGATTCCACTCCTACTGCCGTCGCCCGTATCTCAGTCAGCCCCGGGAGCGTGATCAATATGAGCGGCGCAAGTCTTAGCATTGCCATTACCGTAAATGCGCCGGTTGGATTTATGGGTGGGGTTCAGTCTATTTGGGGGCAGTATTGGACTTCCATGAGCGGCATTATCGCGCTATATGGGTGGTTTGTTGGGTGCGGTAATTCTTCCACCACAGTGAACGTCAACCTATGGGACTATCCGTGGTTAACCCAAGCGCAAACTGTGTACGTCTATGCATCAAGCTACTACTCATCCACCGCGCAAGCGACAACGTCTTTCATGGTCATCCCCGCGGGTACGGCAACCAATCCAGCCAACCTGGGGCGGTGCAAACAGTGTGAACAGCAAGCCGGCGCGCCCGTAAATGTAGCCGACGGCAACGTCTGGGTTTCGGAGCGGGACTATTCCGTGCCTGGGCTGGGGGGTGGTCTGGAGTTATCCCGAGTTTGGAACAGCCGTTGGGCGTTTGCCCTTCCTCCAGCGATCGCGGGAATGTTTGGATACGGGTGGCGATCGACTTACGAGGAGATACTTACTGGCCCCGATTCCAACAATAATCTCCAGTACTGGCGCGGCGACGGCAGCGCCTGGACCTTCACTTACAATAGCGTGCTCAACTCCTATTCGCTCGCTTCCCCGCCGGACGAACGCGCGGAGCTCGTGGCGAATACAGTATCGGGTGGGTTTACCCTTACTCTGGCGGATGGGACCCAGAAGATTTTTAACAACCAGAACCTTCTCACCGCCATCATCGACCGCAACAACAATCAGACGACGCTCGCCTACGACTGGTCCAACCGGCTTACATCGGTCACCAGTCCCGGGCGCAAAACGCTGACCTTTACCTACGGCGACTCCAACAATCCCATGCAGGTCACCACGGTGCAAGACAGCGTGGGAACGGTGGCAACGTATGCCTGCGATAGCTCGTCCCGGCTAACCTTGGTGACCTACGCCGACGCAACAAACAAGCTCAACTTTAACTATGACCCTACCACCTCAATGATCCTCAGCGTTACCGACGGCCAGAGTAAGCTGTTGGAGTCCCACACCTATGACGCCCAGGGGCGCGGCCTTACGTCCTCGCGGGCTTATGGAGTGGATAGTGTTTCACTCACCTACTAGAAAAGCAGGTGGGCACAGTCAGCCGGTAGAGCGTCCATGCGGGGTGGAGGGGGGCGCCACCCGCGATCAGGGCATCTGCTGGTAGGCGTTTCGTGCGATCTCCACCTGATCTTTGACGCCCGCGTGCGGACGGAAATCCGGCGGAATTCCATGGGCGTAGGCGAAGAAGTCGCATCCGGCTTCGTACCACTTCTTCCAGCTATTCGGGTCGCACACGCCTTTGTCACCGGGCCTGCCGACGATGGTGGTCATGACGCGTTGGTGGGGCTTACGAATCGAGAGGAGCCAATCCACAATGTCATCGCTCGATTCAGCAACCAGTTGGTCACACTCGTTCAGCATGGGGTGGTCCACCCACATGGGCTCTGCCGGCTTGAAGAACGGGACGTTGAAATTGGCTTTGGTTCCCGGGTTCCCCTTGTGCATCGCTTCCTGGATGCGGTGGAACTGGCGGGCCATGATTTCCCGCTTGTACTTCATGCTTTCTTCCGGCGTAATTTCGGAGGCCTTTTCCGGCATCTCCCGGCCGATGATCTCCTTGAAAGGCCCTTTGACATAACGGGAGGGCTGAACCGCAAAATCGTTGCTGTTGTACTTTCCATAGTTGAAGCAATCAAAATTGATCCATTCCACCGGGTACAGCTTTAAGAACTCCGTGATCCGCGCGCAGAGCAGGTCAGTCCAGGGACTCTCGGGCGCCAGCAGACCGGCGGGCCCATAGTTGCGGCTGGTGGGAACCACCCAGTCAAAGCGCAGGTTGCTGGCGTAAGGATCGAGCGCGATGGAAAAATAGCCGCAGAACGGCAGGCCGGCCTTTTGCGACATCTTGAACAGTTTGGGAAACAGCTCCCCTCCCGGGCCGGGGGCTATGGGGCCGAGCTTCGTCGGGTAATATGCGTATCCGCAAAACACGTATCCTTGCAGGAAGAAGATGTTCACTCCAAAATCGCGGTGCCAGGCGAAGTATTCACCGGGATCAATGTATGCCCAGTCCTGCGGCATCGAAGGGATAACGCTATGATGATGATCGGAGGGATGAATCCAATTCAGGTCACAACAAAAGAGCTTGATGGGCTTGCCGCCGTTGGGGAGCTTATCCGCGTTGGGCGGCACGGCTAACCGGGTCTGTTCCACCCCTGCGGGTAAAGCTTTCGCTGCAGCGGCATTTCCCAGCGTGGCCGCCGCTCCCACAGAAGCGGCAGTTGCCTTCTCCAGAAACTTCCTTCGAGTCAAATGCTCATCGCTCACGTTTACCCCCATCGCCGGCACGAGTTCGCATTTCCAAATTAACCGCCTACCGCCCGTCAATCTTCGTCAACTTCGACGGCAACGTAATCTTAATGCCAAAATGGATTGTACAGGCAGTTTCTCCGGGCCACTACGCGCAAAACGAAGGCAAAAGCTGGAATTCCTAAGACGTAGCGTGGGCGTCTCGCTCGCTGTCGCGGGAGCGTCCCGCTCCCACTCATCGCGCGGGCAGGGTACCTACGCCACGGCGGGCTGGACGCCGGCAGGCAGAGTGATGCGAAAGGTGGTGCCGTGGTTGACTTCGCTGGTGAAGTCGATGGTGCCGTCATGAAGCTGCACCACGCGGAACGCCATGGCAAGGCCTACACCCGTGCCTCCGGGCTTGGTGGTGTAAAACAGCGAGAAGATTCTCTTTTGCGCGTCGGGGGGAATGCCCACGCCGGAATCGCGAATTTCCAGTTCGATGGCTTTGGGCAGGGCGCGGGGGGTAATTGTCAACTTGCCGCCATGGGGCATGGCCTGGCATCCATTAAGCACCAGGTTCAGCAGGGCTTGTTTGATGAGGTCGCGATCAACGTACACCGGCGCCGTAACACCGTCCCCTGCGAAAATCAGTTGGACGTTGTTGCTGCGCGCCTGAGGCTCCGCCAGAGCGAATACCTCGCGCACCAGGGGAGCAATTTCAGCATTGGCGGGGCTGATTTCCACGGGCCGGGTAAAATCCAGAAAGGTCTTGACCACGCGGTCGAGGCGGCGGATCTCTTCCGTCAGGATGTCCACTTGCGGGTGCACCCTTTCGCCGTCTTCGCCTAATCGCGCCTTCAAGACTTCCAGTTGCAGCACCATGGCATTCAGGGGATTCTTCACTTCGTGGGCGACGCCGGACATCAGCCTTCCGATGGCCGCCAGCTTGGTGGTGCTGTCGATCTGGTCCTTGATTTCCGCGCGCGACCCCGTGTCACGCAGGGTAATGAGGCAACCGACGCGCTGAGCGCCAACCCCCACGAACTGCGCATTCACGGCAACGCGGGTGGGCGGTTCGCCGGGCAGTTCGAGCGTTTTCCAAAGAAGCGACTGGCGGGTTAGAAAGGCTTCGCGCAACAGTTGGTGCAGCGGTGTGTCGCCGGAGAAAACTTCCATGGCCGGGCGATAGGCCGGGGTTTGAATGCCTGCGCCAAGAAATCGTCGCGCCGCCGACGTCGCCAGAACCAACCGGTCCTGTTGGTCGAAGAGCAGCAGGCCATCACTGAGGTTGCTGAAGATGTGGTCCAGATTCTCCTGGAGGCGCACAAAGGCGGCCTTTTCCCCGCGCATCTGCTCGCCCAAAAGATGAAGTTTCGAGGAGAGAATGCCCCATTCGTCACTTCGATTCAGTGTAACGGGTCCGGAAAATTCACCGCGCGCCAGCAGGTCGACACTCTGCGAAATCTTTTCCAGCGGCCGCAGTACGCGGAAGGAGACCACGCCGGCCGAAAGCGTGGCGAAAATAATAGTCATCAGCGATAACAGCAGCGCCCTGCGAAGGTTCGGCGAGATTTCCTCGCGCAGCAATACGGTGGAAACCCCCACCCGCACATCCCCCAGCGCGTTGGGGCCAATGGCGAGAGGAAAGACAACCTCGTAGACCTGCGGGGGGCCGAAGACAGTGCCGAGTTGCCGCAGCATCTTGGCCTGCATCAGTTGCGAATACCGTGGCGCCGGCAGGAGGTGATGGCCGACCTCATCAGGATTGCTGTGAACCATGACGACAAGGTCGGTGTCCGTGATGGCGACGTAATCGACAATGGGGGAATACGCCACGGCCGATTCTATTACCGATGCCATACCCGGGTCGGCAGAGAGGCGTTTTTGAACAAAGCTGCGCAATGCCTGGAAGTCTTGCGGATCCTGCCCCCCCGGCATCCGGCTTTGACTCAGCACTGTGTGGGCGTAGTAATAAACCTCGTTGGCAACGTAATCACCCTTGGATTGAACTTGCAGCAGGGCCTGGCGGGTAAGGTTCGAGATGTAAACTGTGGAGGTGACGACCACCACGAGGAGGACCAGCAGGGTAATCAGAGCGGTGAGTTTAGCTTTGAGGCTCAGCCTCATACTCTTTCAACTTGTTGTGTAGAGTTTTCAAACTAATCCCCAGGAGTTCCGCCGCGCGCGTCTTGTTGTTTTCGGTGAAGGTCAGGGTCTCAAGAATCAGGCGGCGTTCAGCCTCTCCCACGGTCATTCCGGGCCGCAAGCGCAGGCCGTCGCCCGCACCCGCCACCACCGGCCGGCCCAAGTCGAGGCCCATGTTTTCTTTTCCCAGGAATTCGCCGGAGCAGGTCACCAGGGCACGTTCCAGCATATTGCGGAGCTCGCGGACATTCCCGGGCCAACTGTACCGGCGGAAAGCTTCGAGCGCCTCGGGGGAAATGCTCTTCACCGAGCGCCCGTGTTTGCGATTCAGGTTGTCGAGCAGCGCCGCCACCAGATCCGTGAGGTCATCCAGATGCTCGCGCAACGGCGGCATGGCAACGTGCACCACATTGAGGCGGAAATACAAATCGCTGCGGAGCTGCCCCTGGGCAATGGCCTCCTCCGGGATCTTGTTGGTGGCGGCCAGCACACGCACATCAACCGAGATTTCTGACTTGCTTCCCAGGCGGCGGACTTTTGAGTCTTCCAGAACACGCAGAAGTTTGGCCTGCGTCGCTATTGGCATTTCCCCGATTTCGTCGAGAAGCAGAGTGCCGCCGTCCGCCAACTCAAAGCAGCCCATACGCCGCTCCACCGCGCCGGTGAACGCGCCTTTCTCGTGGCCGAAAATTTCGCTTTCCATCAATGACTCGGGGATCGCCGCGCAATTGACCGCCACAAAGGACTTGGGCTGGCGGGGACTGAGCTCGTGGATGGTGCGCGCCGCCAACTCTTTCCCGGTGCCGCTTTCGCCCGTAATCAGCACCGATGCTTTGGAGGGTGCCACCATTCCAATCAGGCGCATGACTTCCTGCATTTTGCCGGAGCTGCCCACCAGGCTTCCCAGCACGCCCAGGTCGCGCAGACGGCGATGAGCAACTTCCAACTGCCGTTCGCTTTCCTGGCGCTCCAGGCAATTGCGCAGTTCCACCTGGAGCTTCTTGGGATCGACGGGCTTTTCCAGAAAGTTGTAGGCGCCCAGCTTGGTGGCCTCAACCGCTTCTTCAATGGTGCCCTGGCCCGTCAGCATGATGAAGCGCAGGCCGGGCCGCGCGTCATGGAGCTGGCGCAGCAGATCCATGCCGGTCACCTGCGGCATGCGCAGGTCGGAAATGACCACGGCGGGATTAAACGCCTCAATTTTTTCCAACCCTTCCGCGCCGTCCGCGGCGGTATCGGTTTCGTAACCCCAGGCACCCAGCAGGTCAGACAAGCCCTGACGCGCGTGCGGATCATCTTCAACCACAAGGATTCTTCCCAACTTGGCCACGCTTTGCCCCTCCGCCTTTACATTATACAGCTTTCGCGATCATCCTTGGGGCCGCCCCCAGGCATTAGCCAGAAGGTAATGTTTTTGACTTTGCCCCGTGCGGCCTGTATACTCCCGCATCACTAAGGGCGACCTCGCTTCGGATAGAGGCTACGTCCGTCGCAGGCCTTCATCTTGCCGCCATGAACAGAAAAGTGTTGCTCGCTGAACCCGATCCATCCTCGCAGGAGCAGTGCGCCCGCGTTCTGCGCGATTGTGCCTGCGAAGTCTATACGGTGAATTCCGGTGCCGCGGCACTGGCACTGCTGGGGAGCAAGCACTTTGACGCCATCCTGGTGGATTTCCGGCTGGCCGGACTGGGGGCAAGCGATCTGCCCACCGCCGCCAAACGCGCCCAACCGGGAATCAACATCGTTCTCACCGTGGAAGGGATTGGCAGCGCTCCACCTCATCAGCTTCTACGATTGCATGGATACCCGCTGCTTACCAAGCCCCTGAAAATCGAAGAACTGACCCAAGCGCTGGAAGCCCCGCCACAGACAGCCGTTCCTCAAGTACCGCCAACCCCACCAGGCGCTGCCGCGCCGGAGATGGATTCCGCGGGGTTTGCCGGCCTGATCGGTGTCTCAGAGAGGATGAAGAAAATCTACCGGTTGGTTTCCAAAGTGGCGGTGCAGCGGCACCCGGTACTGATCATGGGCGAAAGCGGCACGGGGAAGGAATTGGTGGCAAGGGCCATCCACACGCACGGCCCCTGGCGCGACAATCCCTTTGTGCCCGTTGATTGCGGGGCGCTGCCGCCCACCCTTATTGAAAGTGAGTTGTTTGGGCACGTCAAAGGCGCCTTCACCGGGGCGGCTCAATCGCGGCAGGGACTGCTGGCAGCGGCTGGCTCAGGAACTGTCTTCCTGGATGAAATCGGCGAACTGCCTATTGAACTGCAATCGCGGCTGCTGCGCGCGCTCCAGGAGCATGAGATTCGCCCCTTGGGCAGCAACGAGCGGATTCGATTCGAAGCGCGAATCATCGCCGCCACCAACCAGGAATTGGAAGCAGCGATAAAACGCGGAGCCTTCCGCAAGGATTTGTTCTTCCGCCTCAACGTGGTCTCCATCAAGATGCCGTCCCTTCGCGATCGAAAAGAGGATATCCCGGCGCTGGCCCGGCATTTCCTGGCGCAATTTGACAGCAGGAAACCAGCAACGCAGATTTCCGACGAAGCCATGGGACGATTGATGAGCTACGACTGGCCGGGCAATGTCCGCGAGTTGGAAAACTGCATTCAGCGCGCGGTTTCGCTGGGGTCGGGGACCTTCATTCAAATGCAGGATCTGCCCTCCTCCATGCTTTATCACATCCTGCGCAAATCCTCTTCGCGTCCCGACCTGACTTCCTTGCAAGCGCTGGAAGAACAGGCCATCCGCCAGGCGCTTCAGGCAACCGGCGGCGATCGAGTCCGCGCCGCCAAATTGTTGGGGATCGGCAAGACCACAATCTACCGCAAGCTCAAAGAATACGGCATCGACGCGGCCGCAGCCTAGGCGTGGAAGAGCAAGTCCACAGTCCTCCGCAGCAATCACTCTTCGACAAACGCCTTCAGTCTGGCCAGTGCCTGATCCCACTGCGCGGATACGGAATCAAGGTACTCCTTAATTTCTTCCACCGGCTTGGGGTTGAATTCGAACAGGCTCCTGCGACCCGACCGGACGCTGCGCACCATTCCTACGCGCTCCAGCACGCGAAGGTGCTTGGTGATCGCCTGCCGGGTCAGCCTGGAATCGCCCGCTAGCTGAGAGATTGAATAAGGCTGCCCACTACAGAGCTTCGCAACCAGCATCAGCCGCGTCTCGTCGCCGAGCGCGGCAAATACCGGTGCCCGAGCCTGCGGTTTGGCGGCGATGCGGCTATGAGGTTTTTGCGACATGGCTCTCAATGTTCTTCATCTGCTCCGTCCAGCCGCCGTCATTCATGCGGAGCGCTTCAGCGCGGCGGGCGGCGGGAATCTTGTCAAAGCCGGACTCCGTGAGCAGAAGCAATGTGCCACCGGCAGTCTTCTCCAGCGTGAACTCGACGAGCGTGGGCGTCTCCCTGGAGTAATCGATTTTGGGATCAACGGAATAAGGATGCCAGGTAAAGGAAAAGAGCCTCTCGCGCTCCATCTTCTGCACCATGGCCTCCCATTTGATATGCTCGTAGCCAGGATAGGTTATGTGGCCGCGCGAAACCTGACCCGGAACGAAGGGGCCATCCAATTTC
>JARLGN010000090.1 GCA_031292775.1 Acidobacteriota bacterium
ACCAAAAGTATGAGGACAGCAGGATGGCGAACGACATGGCCCAAAACGTTCGGTTGGCCACAAGCATTTGCCAGGTCCATCGCCGGGGCGCGGCGAGTTCGTCAGCCAGCTTTTCCGCCTGGCGCTCGGCGCGTGTTCCGTCGGGCGGAGCGGCGGCCAGCCAGCAGGGCAACCAGATCAGCGCCCCTAATCCCGTTATGGCAAACATCATGCGCCAGCCAAACCGGTCCAGTAGGATGGCTCCCACCAACGCCCCCAGCGCGGGGCCGAGATTCTGGCCGGCGATGTAGATCGAGGTGGGCAAACCTTGCTCCGTCCCCGCAAAATTGTTGCGGATGAAGGATATGCTTGCCAGCGGACCAATCGATTCGGCAAGCCCCAGCAACATGCGCATGCCGATGACGTCGCCCGTCCCCCGGCTGAGAGCGATGGCCGCGGATGCCATCGACCAGACCAGGAAACCACCTGCATATGCCCGACGGACGCCGAACCGGTCCACAAGCGCGCCGGCCGGAATTTGAAAGGCAGCGTACGTCCAGAAAAATGCCGAGAGGAGTACCCCCATGGTGGACGGCGCGATGCGGAAATCCCGCATGATCGATGGCGCCGCGACGCTCAGGTTGCCGCGATCGATGTAGCTGACGAGGATGCCGAAAAAGACAAGCGCGAGAACAAGCCAACGTCGGTTCATGGCGGCAAGTCGCCTTTTCACATTCACGAAGATGTAGCCGTCGAAGCGGAACGCCGCCATAAGCAGGACATGCACTCAATCTACCCGCGATGCCGCGCGGAGGCAATAGGGAAGCGAGAGATGAGGGGGAAAGAAGAATTTCAATCAAGCCGACTGCGCGACGCGCCTTGGACTGCGGCGGCTCGACGCCGCCTTTGTCTCACATCTTATCTAATCTCCATTGTCCATTCCCAATTCCAAGGCTGCGGAGATGCGCTGTGACCGCTCTGGATCCAATTGACACGCCATCGTCTTCATCATGCGTTTGACTGCAATGCTGCGTCCGCCTAAAATGAGTCTCGGACGTACCAGATGGCTCCTGATTTCTATTCCATAACCTCCGGGCCCCTACGGCGTGACACTCCCCCTCCGGTGAATAACCGGAAGATCTTTGGCCAATTTGTATTCCTGATCCTGCTGCTTTTTTCCGCGGGGGTTGGCGCCCTGGGGGGACTGGTGTTTGTTTACTCTTCCGACCTCCCCAAGGTGCGCTCATTGGAGGATTACCGCCCCGATGTGATGACGGAACTCTACGCCGACGACGGCACCCCCATCGGCAGCTTTGCCCTGGAGCACCGGGTCATTGTAAGTTCCAACCAGATCCCGCCCGTTTTTCGCAATGCGGTGATCGCGATCGAGGACCGGCACTTTGAGAGCCACGTGGGAGTGGATGTTTTCGGAATCCTCCGCGCCGCCATCAAAGACCTGGTGGAATGGCGCAAGACGCAGGGCGCAAGCACCTTGACCCAGCAACTCAGCAAGATGCTTTTCCTCACGCCTGACAAGAGCTTCCGCAGAAAATTCCAGGAAATGCTGCTGGCCATCCAGATCGAGCGATATTTCACAAAATCGCAGATTTTCACCATGTATGCGAACCAGGTGGATCTGGGGCACGGGAATTTCGGGTTTGAAGCCGCGGCACAATTTTATTTCGGCAAGCATCTGAATGAATTGACCCTGCCGGAGGCGGCAACGCTCGCAGGAATTCCGCGCTCGCCCACGGCTTACTCACCCCTTGTCCACCCGGAGTTGGCGCGAAGGCGGCGCAACCAGGTGCTGCTTGCCATGTTCGAAACGGGCGCGATCAATTCCACCCAGCTTCACGAGGCCACCGCAGCCCCGTTGGGATTAAACATCCAACGCTGGAGTTACACGGTTGCCCCCTATTTCGTGGAAGAGGTCCGGCAGTTTCTGGAGAGAAAATACGGTCCGGAAGCGGTGCGCGAAAAGGGCCTGCGCGTTTACACCACGCTGAACATCAAAACCCAGGAATTGGCCGAACAAACCCTAAAGAAGGGCCTGCGCAACGACGACAAGCGGCGCGGCTGGCGGGGGCCGGAGAAGAACATTCTGAAGACCCCGCTGCTGACTCCGGACGGCAGTCCCATCACGCTCGAAACTTACGTTGACGAGGACTGGAAGCGGCCCGTTGCCGCGGATGATTTAGTCAACGGGCTGGTTATGGACGTGAAGGCTGATCACGCCGACGTGCGCTTCGGCAACGTGATGGCGCGAATCAGCCCGGCGGATTTTTCCTGGACAAAGAAGCTGCTACCCGCCGACTTGTTCGCTCCGGGCGACGTTGACCTTTTCCTGATCAAGGAAGTCAAGGGAAGCAACGCCAAGGCCACACTCGATCAGGATCCCGACGTGCAAGGCGCGCTGCTGGCCCTTGACAACTCCACCGGCGAGATCAAGGCAATGGTGGGCGGGTATGACTGGACGGAAAGTAAGTATAACCGCGCTGTGCAGGCAGAGCGCCAGGTGGGCTCATCGTTCAAAGTCTATGTCTACGCCCAAGCGGTAATGGACGGGACTTCTCCCTTTGACACGGTGGTGGATGCGCCCATCGGCTACCATACTTCCTCCGGATTTTGGGCGCCGCACAATTATGATGACAAGTTCGAGGGAACCATCACGGTGCTGCACGCCCTCGCGGAGTCCCGCAACGTCCCCGCCGTGCGCACCCTGGCCCGGATTGGAGTGGACAAGGTCATTAAACTCTGCCGCAAATTCGGCCTCACTTCCCGGCTCGTCCCCAACCTGCCCCTGGCGCTGGGCGCGTCTGACTTGACGCTTCTGGAACACACCTCGGCCTTCACCACATTTCCCAACGACGGGGTCCACATCGCGCCGCGCATGGTGATCAGGGTGACCAACTACGATGGACGGCTGATCGATGATTTTCCGCCCGAGATAGCCGACGTCGTTCCCGCCTCCACCGCGCGCATTCTGGTTTCAATGTTAAGGGAGGTCTTCAACTCCGGCACTGCCGTTTCAGGAAAAGCCTTCGCGGCAAAGCACCCCGTGGCAGGCAAAACCGGGACCACCAACGATTTTACCGACGCATGGTTCCTGGGTTTCACACCCTCCACGACCTGCGGCGTTTTTGTGGGATTCGATGACCATCGCACCCTCGGTCCCAAGGAAGAAGGCGCCCGCGTGGCATTGCCCATCTGGCTGGACTTCATGCAGCAGATCACCAATGACAAGCCGGCAGAGGATTTTGTGCATTCCCCACTGCTGACCAATCCCGAGCAGGTCAAGGAGATTCTGGCGGACGCTACTCCGGAACGGTTGCTGGCGCCGACAGCACCACCACCCATCGTGCCTGCGACAAGCAAGCCAACACCCCAGACGAGTCCCCCAGGGGAATCCCCCGAACCTCCGAAGAAAGAGGTGGTCACACCCAAGCCACCCACTAATCCGCCGCCAGTCAACACTCCACCCAACCCGGTGACCAAGAGCGTGGCTGCGGTTACGGTTAAACCTTAGTACGTTTTCGCTCCCACACGCTTTGATAATTAGACATTCACGGTCTAGACAAAATCGACAAAATGTTTATGGGACATTAGTCCTCTTGACACTAGGTATTGTGACGCATATTGTCTCTGCGAAAACTGAAACGCAGACTCTGCGTTGAAGCTGCACCGGAATCTCTAATCAGAATGTTGTGGTCGTCATGCCTTCTTTTCCGCGGACCACGTGTCTCCCCACTGCCCAAACTCCTTCCGTGAGGTTTGTTATGCCTATCCATCGTTTGCGCCGGGTTTCCTTGTTCCTGCTGTTGATTGGTGTGCTGGGGTGGGCCTGGTGCCCGCAGGCAGCGCATGCGGTCAGTTCAGCCACAGTGTTTCGCCCTGTCAATCCCGAGGAATTGAAGATGACGGCTGAACCAGCAGCGCCAGGAGCGCCGGCCGTTATCCTCTTCCGTGAAGTTTACCGTGACGACAACGTTCAAACCGGCCACGAAGACGACTACTTTCGCATCAAGATTCTGACCGAAGAAGGTCGTAAGTATGCGGACGTTGAAATCCCCTACTCCAAGGATGTGGGGGACGTGAACAGCATCCGCGGCCGGACAATCAAGCCGGATGGCTCCATCGTCGATTTTGAGGGCAAGGCCTTCACAAAATCAATTATCAAGGCAAGGGGCGTAAAAGAACTGGCAAAGACCTTTACCCTACCCGCGGTTCAGCCGGGCTGTATTATCGAGTACTACTACACCATTAATCTAAAGGAATGGTCCTTGTTCGACTCGCACTGGATCCTGAGCCATGAACTCTATACCAAGGCTGCCCAGTTTTCCTTGAAACCCTATTTAAGTGACAACTCCCCCTATCGCTTGCGCTGGGTTGGACAGAACCTGCCGCCCGGGACTGGCCAGGCCCAAGCTGGCGCCGATCAAATCGTGCGATTGCACGCGGCCAATATTCCGGCCTTTCAGAAGGAAGACTTGATGCCGCCGGAAAACGAGATGAAATCGCGCGTCGACTTTATTTACTCGGAGGATCTGCCGGAAGCCGACCTCAACCGCTTCTGGTCGAAAGTTGGCAAGCGGTTGAACAACTCCATGGAGAGCTTTGTCGGGAAACGGAAAGGGATGGAGCAGGCCGTTGCGGAAATTGTGGGGCCGAACGATCCGCCGGAAGTCAAACTTCAAAAAATCTACGCCCGGGTGCAGCAAATGCGCAATACCTCGTTTGAGACCTTCAAGACCGAGGAGGAGCGGAAGCGGGAGAAACAAAAAGCCCCGAGCAACGCGGAGGAGGCGTGGAAGCGCGGCTATGGCAGTGGAACAGATCTCACCTGGCTTTATCTGGCCCTGGTGAATGCGGCGGGGTTTGAAGCTTACGGTGTAATCGTCCCCGACCGCGAGCATTACTTCTTTAACCCCAATGCCATGCAGAGTGACAAGTTGGATGAAAACCTGGTGCTTATCAAACTGAATGGCAAAGAAATATTTTGCGATCCAGGGTCAGCCTTTACTCCCTATGGATTACTGCCATGGCCGGAAACAGGTGTTCGAGGACTGCAGCTTGATAAAAAAGAGTCGACGTGGGTCCCGAGCCTGACGCCGACCTCCGCCCAGGCCCGCACGGAGCGCCACGCCGACCTGACGTTGACCGATACCGGCGACCTGGAAGGCAAGGTCACCGTTACCTATACGGGCCTGGAATCCTCGCGCCTGCGCTTGGACGAACTGAGGGCGGATGAAACGGAGCGCAAGACACTCCTCGAGGATATCTTGAAGCAGCAGATTCCCGCTGCCAGCGAAGTGAAATTGATCAACCAACCCGAGTGGAAGAATTCGGCATTGCCCCTGGCCGCGGAATTCAGCATCAAGGTTCCAGGCTGGGCAACGGGCGCGGGCCGCCACGTTATTGTCCCCGTGGGCCTTTTCAGTGCGCGTGAAAAGCACCTGTTTGATCACGCTGATCGCGTGCACCCAATCTATGTTGACTATCCCTACATGGAAGCAGACGACATCAACATTCAGATCCCGGCCGGGTGGCAGGTCTCCAGTTTGCCAAAAGGATGGAATGATACCGGGAGGGTTGTTAGCTACACCCTTAAGGCTGATAGCGATAAAGGCAAGGTGCATCTGGCCAGAACGATGACGGTAGATTTCATCTTCATGGAGGTAAAGTATTACGGTCCTCTGAGGAGCTATTTCCAGGAGATAAAGACCAACGACGATCAACAAATCGTTTTGGACCCCGCGGCGACAAGGGCGGGCAACTAAATCAAAAGCAGTAGGCAGTAGGCAGTGGGCAGTAAGCAGTAGACGATAGTCGGCGGAAGGTTGAAGGGTGAAGGCTAAAGGACGAAAGCAAGAGTAGAACTTGCCCCCCTCACCCTTTGAGGGAGTCCGATTGCCGGACACGGGTGGGGCCCATCGGACTCCAGCAACCGGAGACGGGGGAGAGGGTCAGGACCGAAGTGGGGCAACACCGAGCGCCAGGAAGTAGGCGGCAGGCGGTCCCCTATACCGGCACGCTGGCGCTTGGTTCGCCTTCTGAACGAGGAACTACACCCGGAAGAGTGAGAATCGAAAGACAGAGGTCATGATGAAACGGCTCTTGCTTGCAATGTTAGCGTGCATGCTGGCCTGCGCGCCATTATTTGGAGCGCACAATGTGCAGGCGCCTGAGTGGATGCATGCGCTCGTCAGCGCTCCTCTGCCCGGCCATGATGAAAAGACCAGCGCCGTGCTGCTGTATGCGGAGGAGAACCTCACCGTCCTCTCCGCCGACAAATTTCGAACGACTATCCGAAAGGTCTATAAGATTTTGCGACCGGAGGGGCGCAAATATGGTCTGGTGGAAATTCCTTTTGACTCTCTCAGTGACAAAGTGACGAGCATCCACGCATGGTGCATTCCCGCCGCGGGAAAAGACTATGAAGTAACCGACAAGGAGGCAGCGGAAAGATCTTTTCTCAAAGACGAGACTGATAGCCTGGTCACAAGTGAACGGGAAAAAATCTTGCTGATCCCCGCGCCCGACCCGGGGAATATTATCGGCTACGAATACGTCATGGACTGGCATTCGCCGGTCTTGCAGGATTCCTGGCATTTCCAGAGAACCATTCCGGTCAGGGAAAGCCACTATTCCCTGGCGCTTCCGCCCGGGTGGGAATTCAAAGATTCGTGGCTCAACTACCCCGCTGCGAAAGTGCACGATGCCGGAGGCGGTCTGTGGCAGTGGACCGTAGGGGATGTGAAAGAGATCCGAGCCGAAGGAGATATGCCGCCGTGGGAAGGGATCTCCGGGCAGATGGTCATAAACCTGTTTCCACCTGGGGGGGCAGCATCAAATAGCCTCCCAACATGGCACGATGTGGGAGAGTGGTACATTCGCCTGACAAGCGACCGGCTGGGTGCGTCGCCGGAGATCAAACAGGAAGTCAGCACGCTTACAGCCTCGGCGCCGACTCCCCTGCTTAAGATGCGGGCGCTCGCGGAATTCATTCAGCGAGACTTCCGCTACGTCGCGATCTCTTTGGGAATTGGAGGAATACAGCCGCACCCCGCCGCGCAAGTATTCGCTCACCGCTACGCAGACTGCAAAGACAAGGCCACGCTGATGCAGTCGATGCTGCGGGAAATTAACGTGCCCTCGTTCTATGTGGTCATTAACAGCGAACGCGACGCGGTTACTCCTGAGACGCCGGCGAGCGTCGGCGCATTCGACCATGTTATTGTCGCGATCAAGCTACCCGAAGGATTGAGGGACCCTTCGTTAATCGCCACGATGGAGCACCCCAAGTTGGGGACACTCTTGTTCTTCGATCCCACCAACGAAAAGATCCCCTTTGGGGAGATCGGCGGTTACCTTCAGGCAAATTACGGCATGTTGGTAACTCCATCAGGCGGGGAACTCGTAAAATTGCCGCAGCAACCCTCCCCCCTGAATGGTATCCAGCGAACCGGAAAACTGATTCTTACCGTGAATGGTACGCTCCAGGGCGATGTGGAAGAAGTGCGTGTGGGTGATCGGGCCGCCGAACAGCGGGAACTTTTCACTGCGGCATCAAAGGAGAGCGACCAGATCAAACCCGTCGAGAGGCTGCTGGCCGATTCCTTATCGATCTTCCGCCTCGCCACAGCCAGCGTAGGCAATCTTAAGCAGACCAACCGCCCCTTTATTTGGAATTACTCTTTCCAGGCCGAGAATTACGCCAAGCCAGCGGGCAACCTGCTTCTGGTGCGCCCGCGCGTGCTGGGGAGCAAAGCCAGCGGGTTGCTGGAGACCACTGAACCCCGCCGCTATCCCATCGAATTCGAGGGTCCGGTGCTGGATACCGATGCTTTCGATATTACCCTGCCGCCTGGCTATGTGGTGGACGACCTGCCCCCCGCCGTCGATGCGGATTATCCTTTCGCCAGCTACCACGCCAAGACGGAAGTCGCGGGAAATGTGCTGCGCTATCATCGCACGCTTGAAGTGAAGGAATTAAGCGTGCCCGTAAGCGAAGCGGGGCAACTCAAAAAATTCTACCGGATTATTGCCTCGGACGAGAGGAACAACGCCGTTCTAAAGCTCGCGCCACAGTAGAGCACGTGTAGCGCATGCGTGGGGTGCGCCTGTCGCTGAGGCCCACACGAACTCACGCCAAGGCACAAAGGCCGCAAAGAGTGATTGCCTCTCTTCCTTCGCGCCTTGGCGACTTTGCGCCTTGGCGTGAAATGTCTTGGCTCTTCCGGGGTTGGGCTCAGCGGCAAGAACTCAATTCCCGCTGAGCGGATAACGGCCATGCTTTTTCGCTGCTTCGTAGAAAGACAGAATGTTTTCGAGCGGCACCTCGCTCTGGATATTGTGGGCGGGGGAAATAATCAGCCCGCCGCCTTTGCCCGCGGTTTGTATGCGCAGCTTCACCTCATTGGCCACATCCTCGGGCGTGCCAAAGGGCAGGACCTCCTGAATATCCACCGTCCCCCACAATGTAAGCTTGTCTCCGTAGTCCTTCTTGACCTTCGCGGGATCCATGGATTTCGGCTGTACAGGATTGAGGATATCCAGCCCCACTTCGATGAGATCGGGAATGATTGGGAAGATGTTGCCGTCAGAGTGAAATGCGATTTTCACATTGGGATTGAGCGCCTTCCACTTGGCAAAAAGATACGCGTAGCGCGGCTTGAAGAACTCTCGAAAAAGCTGAGGCGAGATGATCATTCCATTCTGCATGCCGAAATCGTCGCCGATCCAGATAATGTCCACACCCAGCCCGACCATGCGTGAACCCGCTTCGTCAATCCACTTCATCAGCCGGTCCAGATAGGCGTGCATGAAATCTTTATTGGATACCATGTCCGCCATAACCTGCTCCATGCCCCGCAGATACCATGACAGCTCGAACAACGTGCATGCGCATCCGCCCATGACTCCGTACTCTTTTCCATATTCAGATACGAGTCTGCAAGCGCCGGTGTAACGGTCTTCGCGGGTGAAGTCGGGCATGGTAAAGTCCGCCGGGTCGACAATGTCAGCCAGAGGACGCCGCACCATCTCCGTGTAGGAACCGCTGTCGGCAAACTTGAACCATTTCCAGCCAATCCCCCATTCGTCCGTATACTCATCGGCAGGATCCGCATAGTAGCCTGTGCACGGGCCCACCCAGGAAATCAGGAAGTCGTGATCCATCAGGATCGGCAGCGGACCACCCGCGGACTTGTAGGTTTCGGTCTGGTCGGATTCAACCCCGAGGTGGCGCAGCAGGGTCTTCTCCGCCTCCGGCGTGTACCACGCGCAGACCGGGACACGGTCGGGTTCCTCATGATTGATGGCAGTCAGCAACCGCTCCTTGTGGGTCATTGTTCCCTCCCGGAATTCGCGACCCCGCCAAGTTGCCGGGGCGCGCGTGGCGAATCCTACTGCCCACAACGCTTCAAAGCAAGCCCTATTCCGGGGCAGTGGCCGTAGGGCGCACGGCGAGTGTAAATCAAGTAGCCATTCATGATAGACTTCGCTTGTTTCAGGTGGCCTCTGGCCATAACACCATACCCATGCAACATCCGGGGGAGGAAACCCATGAAGATCAAATCGATGCTGATTGGATTCACTGCGTTGGTTTGCCTGCTGACGGTTGGGCCGAATACGGCACGCGCCCAGGGCGGGTTCGAGACGGTCGCCGGCGACGCCTTCAATCGCGCTGTGCCCACTGACTTTTACCTCGAGGGAAATCACATCCCGGCGGAAAAGCGGAACGCCGCCATGTTAAAGAATGCCGCGGGAAAACGCGTGGTTCTGGCCCTCATCGACACCACGGGATACAGTTCGCAAATCAAGCAGAAATACATAGGCATGTTAATCACGGAAACAACGCTTTCCGTCTGTGGCAATACGATTGGCGTGGGCAGCTATGGATTCGGGCTTGATCGCCCCGCCGCCACCAGTAACGCCGACGCCCCGTTCAAGCTTTATAATCAGGCAGGCGACAAGGTGGGCGAATGCGCCGCCAAGAAAGACGACAGCATCAAGCAACCCCGGCCGCTGGCAGTGACCACCGCCAAAGACGCCCCGGCAAAACTCTACCTGGGCAAGTACGTCATTGAAATAAAGTAGATATGGGTCCACAGATTACGCGGATTACACAGATTTAGGGGGCTAGAATACAAACCACGAAGGATCAGCGATAACACGAAACCCATCCCGCGGCCGCCACCCCTTCCTGGTGCTCGTATGATGAAAAACCGACAAGCCGCTTGCGCACGCTTTTGGGGCTTGGGAGTTTCTTCTGCCTTTCTAATCTGCGTAATCTGTGTAATCTGCGGATTATCCGCAGCCCCTCCACGCGCTTACGACCTGGTTATCACCAACGGACTCATTGTAGATGGGAGCGGGCACCCCGGTTTCCAGGCAGACCTCGGCATTCGCGATGGCCGCATCGAAGACATCGGCAATCTTTCGAGCGCACCAGCTAACGCCAGGATCGACGCACATGGCGAAGTCGTGTCACCAGGTTTCATCGACCCCCATGTCAACATTGAAGACCCGATCAAACTATCGCAGTACCGTCTGGTCGCTGACAACTTTCTGCTGCAAGGTGTGACCACTGTCATTACGGGGAATTGTGGATTCTCCGCCCCGGACATTGCCGCATTATTCCAAAAGCTGGACCGTTTGAAGATGGCGGTAAACGTTGCCACTCTCGTCGGGCACAACACTATCCGCCAGCAGGTCTGCGGCCCGCGCACCAACCCCACCCCGCAACAAATCGCGCGCATGCAATCGTTGGTCCGTGCAGGAATTGAAGCTGGTGCATTGGGCATGTCCAGCGGACTCTGCTACCAACCAGGGGTCTACGCCAACGAGGATGAAGTTGTTGCCCTGGTCCACGTTGTGGCGCTGGAGCACGCAATCTATACCACGCACCTGCGCAATGAATCCGCCGAGGAGCAAACTGCGGTCGATGAGGCTGTGCGCACCGCCCAACGCGCTGGCATTCCCCGCCTGCACATTTGCCATTTCAAAGTTGCGGCCCAATCTCAATGGGGCACTGCGCGCGGAAGGTTGGACGCGGCCCGCCAGGCTGCCGGTCCCAATATCCGCCTGACCTCCGACTTGTACCCCTACACCTCGCTCAGCACCACCCTGGAGTATCTGATTCCACCCGAGGCATTCCCACTGCTCGGAGGCCCGGCACCAGGACGAGCCAAGAGCCTGACGCGTGCCATTGATATGACGCTCGATAAGTTGCACCGCGACGGCTGGCAGGACTACGCCAACGTGCGAGTTGCCTATAGTGTCAAACACAAGGAGTGGATCGGGATGACGATTCCCGCCATTGTCAGAAGCGAGACGGGTGGTGATTCCCTACGCACGCAAGCGTCATGGATTCTGACTCACGCGGCCTCGGGCGACGTTCAAATCATTGCCGAGGTGATGAACAAGCAGGACGTTGGGGAACTCCTTGCCGCACCTGACATGGTGATCGGCTCTGACAGTTCGATCCACTATCGCGGCCTCGGGCGGCCCCATCCGCGGGGGCAAGGGACGTTCCCACGCATCCTTGCCGAGTACGTGCGAAATCAGCAACTGCTGACCCTGGAGGCCGCCGTTCATCGCACCACCGGATTAACGGCGGAGATCTTTGCTCTGCCACGCCGGGGACAGATTCGCGTGGGTTATTGGGCCGACCTGGTCATATTCGATCCGGCGCTCATCCAGGATCGCGCGACGTCCGCCGATCCCTGGAGCCCGCCGAAGGGGATCGATTACGTCATCGTAAACGGCGCCATTGCAGTGCAAGGGGCAAAGCTCACGGGAAAACTGGCAGGGAGGCCCGTCACGCGCGTCGCACCCTCAACCCCATAAGCCACACGCGCACCATGCTGGTAGAATAGATCGGGAGGCAATTTTGCCAGAGAGCTTTAGAAGGATGAGTCCATTGTATCGCCACCTTCGGTCGGGCATGGTAGCACTGGCCTTGACTACGTTTATGCTTCTGGGAAACGGGCCGCGCGCTTTGGGCTCTTCCCAAAAGCCTGAACACACCGGGACCAAGCTGGAAGGGTTCGCCATTGTCGTCACGCCGGAAAGCATCACGGTGTTCGATAAGAAGAGCCAGGAACTTAAGATTCTCACCGGCAAGGACTACACTTCCCTGGTCGGCATCGGCGCGGCAGTGACGGTCTGGTACACCAGCGAAGGAGGCGTACACCACTTGGAAGATATTGTGTATCCCAAGGGGGGAACGTATGTTCCCACAGACCTGATCCGGCAAGGAATCGAGCGCATCATCATCCTGCCAGATTCCGATGGCGTCGAAAATACCCAGGGGTTGATGGACGCCATTTCCAAGTACCTCTCTGACAACGCGGGGTGGTATGTTGCGCCTCTTGAACTTGCGAAGGAAATCGCCAGCCGCAGCAAGATTTCCACATCATCACTGGATGCTATTAATCCCGATACCGGCGACGTTGATATGCAGCGATATCTGGAACCCAAAGGTGGGTTGGTGTCGACCATCGCGACGGAGACGCGTTCGGACGCCGTGTTGGAAATCAGGGTCATCAAGGTGAAGGCCAATGTCCGCACCGGCATAGCGTCCTGGGATGACATGACCGAGGCCGTGGCCAGCCGGAAATCCCGCGCTTTCTCACCCTTCGGAGGCTTGGGCGGCAAAGGATGGGTTTACGCCGCCACCGTTGACATGAATCTGTGGGGCGAGTCGGGCAAGCTACTTTGGAATAAACGGCGAGGGCTTGCCGTGCTGGGTGTGCAATCTGGCATGGGCTCCAAGTTCCGCGAACGTCCCCTGACGGAGGTCTACCAGGATGGTGAGGCAATGAGACGTTGGCTGGCAGGTACCCTAGGCCAGTTGGCTCCCCCCGTCTCGAGTGCACCCGAGGAAGTGCGCCCCCTTCCTCCTGATATACAGAAGCAACTCGAAAAAGCCAGGAAGGCCGGGGAAGAACAGAA
>JARLGN010000616.1 GCA_031292775.1 Acidobacteriota bacterium
CAATCTGCACGTCGATGAAGGTCCTCATGCACTTGTTCTTGCAGAAGTAGCAACGAGTGTCTTCGCTGCGGTGCGTCAAGTAGGTGATCTTCTCGACAGCTTCAAATCCCACAAAACTGGTGCGGTGGCCGTTGTTGTACATCCGGCGGGCTTCAATGGCGGACCCGATGGCGCCCGCTTCGCCGCAATGCTCGTGCACGATGACGTCGGGCATGGAGCCCTTGTCCTTAAAGCGCGATTCGATAAAGTCCACCTGCGCCTTCACCGCCGCAAGGTTGTGTTGCGTGCCGCCTTGCAGAATAAAAGTCTTGCCGAGCGACGCCAGGTTGGGAATCTGCGACACGTACAGCCAGATGTTCTTTGGCAGCACGTTGGCCAGGCCTGCCATGATCTCCTCGGGCTTCCACCCCTGGCGCTGGAAATCGACAATGTCCGACTGCATGAACACCGCGCAGCCGTAGCCAAACATCGGCATGGCCTTGGCGCTGAACGCCAGGTCGGCGTAATTCATCACGTCGTGGCCAAAGCCCACGCACGTGGATTGCAAGAAATAGCCATTTCCGGCGGAACACTGCGTATTCAGCTTGAAGTCTTTTACGCGGCCATCCTGGAGGATGATCAGCTTGATGTCCTGCCCGCCCACGTCGCAGATCACGTCCGCATCAGGATAGAAGTGCAGCGCGGCCTGCGTATGCGCCACCGTTTCCACCAGCGCCACATCCGCGTTCAGCACGTCTTTCAGAATATCCTTGGCATAACCCGTCGACCCCACGCCCAACAATTCCACCGTGGCGCCCTGGGATTCCACCTGCTTCTTCAGGTTGGCGAACATCTCCATGGTGTCTTCCAGGGGATTGCCCTTGGAAAGCTGGTAGCACTTCACCATGACCTCGCCCTCGTGATTCACCAGCACGGCTTTGGTGGAGGTTGAGCCGCCGTCGATTCCCATAAAGGCCTCAACGTGCTGGCCGGGCTTGAAGGTGTGGGGAACAAACTTCTTCGACTTGTAGCGATCCTTGAACTCGCTGAGTTCGCTATCCGATTTGCACAAGCCGAATCCGCCCTTTTTCTGCTTCTCTTCCAGGCGGCCATAGTTGATGTACCACTCCAGCTTTTCGTAGCCCTTGTAGATGCCGATGCTGTTGTCTTCGTCCATGGCGAATCGCACGCAGCCCAAGGCGGCAAAGTACTGGGCATTGTCGGGGACCATGATCAGGTCTTTGGGATCCTTGCCCTCCGGCAGCGGGAAGTTGCGCTCCTCCCAAACTTTCGGGATGTTGAACTTCCAGCAATCCTGCATGCCTTTGATGTAAGTGTTGGGACCGCCGAGCAACAACACCGTGGGGCGCAGCGTATTGCCGCGGGTCAAGACCGCCAGATTCTGCTGAATGATGGCTTCAAACAATGAGGCCATCAATTCGGAAGGTGGCACACCGCTCTTCTGCAAGCCGTTGATGTCCGTCTCGGCGAATACGCCGCACTTCCCTGCCACCGGGTGCAGCTTCAGGCCCAGGTACCCCATGTTGCAGAGCTCTTCCGCCGGGATCCGCACCTTGGCATTGATCTTGTCGATGACCGCGCCTGTGCCGCCCGCGCACTTGTCATTCATCGAGGGAATTTTCTTCTTGCGGCCGGTCTCGGGGTCTTCCTTGAAGATGATGATCTTGGCATCCTGCCCACCCAGTTCCACCACCGATCCGCATTCGGGATAAAGCTTCTCGACGGCAAGGGATACGGCATTCACTTCCTGAACGAATTTGGCGCCAATGTGGACGCCCACCGGTCCGCCACCGCTGCCCGTCACAAAAACGCGGCTCTCCCCCGCCTTGATGCCGGCGTCTGCTTCCATGCGCTTCAGGAATTCCAGACACTTTTCCGGCTGCTTGGTGTCGTGGCGTTGATAGTCGCTCCAGATGATCTGGTCTGTTGTGGTGTCCACCACGACGGATTTCACCGTGGTTGACCCGACATCAAAGCCGACAATCAAGTTCTTGGGATCTGCTTCAGGCATCTGGTTTGCTCCTGTAGGGGGTGCGGCTCCCCGGTTCTATGAGTTCAACTCTTACTTCCGTGGCGTGACGAAGGTGTCAGGTATCAGGTGCCAGGTATCAGGTGGTAGGGCTTAGCTTGTATATGAGCCCTTCCTTAATCTGGGCATCATTGATCTAGGTCCCTTGGTCTTGACCCCCTCACCCGTCCCGCCCCGGCTGGTGAAAGCGCCGGTTGCGGTCCACCCTCTCCCCCAAGGGGGCGTGGGACGTTAATTCAAATTTCCTCTCCCCTCGCCCCTTGGGGGAGAGGGGGCGGGGGTGAGGGGGTCGCCCTATTAGCAATTGCCACCTGACGCCCTGAAATCCACTAAGTGAACAGCATTGCGGCTAGCGCCTAACACCTACATCTACGCTCCCGCCTTCTTCCCCATCTCCGCGAAGATCGCGTTGGCGCGGCGCTCCATCTCCTCGGGCGCCACATCTTCAATGTGAGCACCCAGCGCCCACGAATGGCCAAAGGGGTCCACAATCTGGCCGTAACGGTCTCCCCAGAACTGATTTGCCAGCGGCATCTTCACCGTGGCCCCGGCGGTCACCGCTTGATTGAAGAGTGTATCGACGTTCTCGGAATAGAGGTTGATCACTACCGGACTGCCTCCCAGGGTTTGGGCCGCCGGGTTGCTCATGCCGGGGAATTCGTCGGCGAGCATGAACTGCGAATCGCCAACCTTCAGTGTGGCGTGCATGACCTTGCCGTCGGGGGTCTTGTGCACACCCAGAACCTGCGCGCCAAATGCCTTCTGGTAAAACTCGATCGCCTTGGTCGCTTGGCGCACCATCAAGTGCGCGGTGATCGAGTGGGTCCCGTCTGGAACTGCTTTGACCTTTCCTGCCATGATGGTTACCTCCTGTTTGTGGGTTCGTAGGGCTGACCTTTAGGTCAGCACTTGCCTGACGGCCATATGGGCGGAGGTGCCGACCTCAAGGTCGGCGCTACATATCATGCGACACAGGCAGGAGTGCCTGTGCTACATCGGCCACTTCAGTTCACCGCCACCATCTCGCGGCTTTCGGCTTTGGCACCCTCGGCCTTCATGCGCTCGGCGGCGTGGGCCACGAAGTTGGCCGCCACTCCCACCAAGCCTTTCTTATGCCCGTATTTGTAAGTGGCCTGTTGCATTTCCGGATGCTCCTGCACAAACGCACGGACTTCTTCCAGGGTTGTTCCCGCCTCGTCAAGGACACGCTTGATTTCGTTCTTGGCGCGAACCTTGGCTTCGCCCAACGCCATCTGCACGCGGCTGTGGGCGTTCACGTCGCCTTCGCCGGAAGTTTCAACGGGAATGAAAATCATATCCTTGTAGGTTGAGACCACGGCGGACTGGGCGCCGTCGGACTGCGTGGATGGCATGCAGCCGAAGGGCTTCAGACTTAGGACCATGTGGGCGAGATCTTTGTTGGAATAGTAGATGTTCTTGGCCACTTCCAGGTGACCTTCGCCGCCGCCCGCGCGCGAATTGTAGAAGGGATGACCGAGGCGCTGCAGTTCGTACTGGTCGGTAAGGTGATGGGCAATGCCGCCAAGGGCGTCAATCAAGCGGTGGTACTCGCGCTTGAAGATGTTTTCCGCCACGGTCAGCTTGGCCAGGCGCTGCTGAGTATTCAGGTGGCTGCCAAAAATCTCCTTCAGGTTCCACTTGGGGACATTCCTCTGAACCAGATCCAACCCGCGTTGGTCGCGAATCTGCTGCTTGGCCTGGTGAATCATGTACATGATCCAGGTGCCGATGGGCTCCACCATGACCTGCGCGCCTTCTTTTTCCAAAAACTTGAACATGTTGAAGTTGCCGTCGCCCTCGGTGGTCTGCGCCCAGAACTCGCCAGTAACCTTCACGATCGGTTTTACGCGGGTGCGATCGAGCGGGATCGAGTTAAATCGATCCCGCACATCATTCAGCGCTGCCGTGTAGTCGTCGCCATAAAGCTGGTTCAGGAATTTACCCAGGTACTCGGCGGTTCCGGAGAAGTTTGTCTTGCTGAGCATTGAGGCAAGCTTGCCTTCCAGCGTATAGGGACGCTTGCGGCGTATGACCTCCTGCAGCATGTCCAGGCACTCGTCGAGGACGCGATCGGTCTCACCCGCGTTCACTTCGAAAGGACGAATCTGGTAGGCAACGTCGTTGATGATGTCGCCGATATTCAGGGCGTTCAGGATATTCAGGAAGAAGTCGAGGTTCATTTCCAACCCGGCTTCCGCTTCCGCCTGGTTCAGACCACCGGACTGTTGGAACAGCAGCACGCGGAAACCGTCAAAGCCCGCATTGCGGAGGGCCAGGCGATACTCGGCTTCATACATTCCGAAGCGGCAGGGTCCGCAGGCGCCGGCAGTGAAGAAGACGTAGCGGTCAATGATTTCCTGCTTGGACAATCCCTTCTCTTCCAAGGTTTGGGCAAATTGCACAAGGTTGCCAACGGTAAAGTACGTGGGGTTGCACTGGCCGTTGTTGCCATACTCTTTGCCCAATTGAAAGGCCTTCTTGTTGGGTACCGGCAGGGCTTCGCATTTGTAGCCAAGGCCTTCCAGAGCGCCGTGAATCAGTTTTTCATGCTTCCAGGTGAGGCCGCCGAAGAGAATGGTGGTGTGGTCGCGCTGTGATTTGGTAAAAGCGCGTTCAACAGGTTTGTGGAACTGCTGAACGGCCCTTCGCTCGAGACCCGCCTCTTTTTCGAGGCGGCGTCTTTCGTCTTCGAGCTTTTGGCGGATCAACTCTTCTTTCGACGAAATCTGAACCAGGCCCCCAATGCCGTGGGGCGTTTCATTGAAAGGAACAGTACTCATGCGTCACCTCGTCGGGAAGTCAAAAATAGGAACTCGCGGCTGGGGTACACAACCACACCCTTTACTTCGGATATCAACAGTCCTCCACGTAAACCACTGTCATATGGAAGTGGACTCTTGATAAACTTTAGGATCACCCCACGAAACAAATCACCCTGAAGCCCTCAGGGTATGGCCATCTCCAGCCTGACGTTCGGCATAATGCAACTTGACGCACCTCAATGTACACCGTATTTCAGCGAACGGGGATTTTCACCGCCTCAAGTGGGGAGAGCGCGAGTCGAAGGGTAACTGCTGATTATTCAAATTGTTAGCGGAAATTCGGGGCTTTAAGGGGAGGAAATCGAGCGGCAGTATCGGACATTATGTCGTCAGCCAATTTGACCCTATCGCCTTTTGTGTTTGACCCACGGCATTTACAAGGGCCTTTGATGGCCAGTGGGGGCTTGTCACGCGAATTATTTGTCACCGCAGGTCGAGATGGCAAAAGCCGGAAGTAAACGGTGAGCTGGCTCTAAAGTCGCAACTTATCATCTTGCTCATCAACAGGAGATCGGGGTTCGGTAGCCCGGATCACTCCCATAAGGTTATAGCGAAGTTCTTCCGAGAGGTCGGTGATCTGCATGCCTTCCGCTACCAGGACCTTACAGGCCAGGACGGAGCGAGGAGGCTCCTCAGGCTGACTCGCCAAGGTGAAGGAAATCCGGCAATACTGGCACTCCTGGTTCCAGCAAAAGCGGCCGTACGGAATGGTATCCGGACTTATGTATTGGAAGGCGCGCAGGCAGGTATTCTTTTCCGGGACTTGGAATGCCTTGCCCAAAACCGTGATGTTGACCAGCGTTTCGTAGTCCCGAAAAAGCGGATCTTCCATTTGGTCACCGCCTCTGCCGGCTGCGTTGCCATGAAGGGGAAGAAAATCATCAGCCTTGGGTGGAATCAATGGATTGAGAAGATAAAAAGCAGGGACCGTTGGCAAACTGCCGCTATTCCAAGTCTGCGGTCCATCCCCTCACGGCTCGGGAAACTCGCGGACGTGCAAAACGAGTCCACGTTAAAGTTGCTCATGCCTCGGTGACGAAGGTCGCCAAACGGCGGAGCTTATCCTGCCGGCGCTTGATGAGATCGGGTACCGATAATTTGCCAAGCCGATCGAGACAGTTGCGCAAAACCGGCCGCAGTAGCTCCGCCGCCTGCGCATGGTCCATATGCGAGCCGCCTTTTGGTTCCGGCACGATTTGATCCACAATTTTCATACTATAAAGGTCTTCTGCCGTCATCTTTAACACCCGCGCCGCTTCCTGCTTGTGGTCCCAATCGCGCCATAGGATTGATGAGCAACTCTCCGGCGAAATCACCGAATAGACGGAGTATTCATGCATCAGGATTTCGTCGCCGACGGCGATGGCCAACGCGCCGCCACTGCCGCCCTCACCGTGGATTATCACCACGATGGGAACTTGCAGCTTGCAGATTTCCTTCAAATTGCAGGCGATGGCTTCTGCCTGGCCGCGCTCCTCTGCCCCGATGCCCGGGTACGCTCCGGGCGTATCGACAAGGCAAACGATGGGCAAACCGAACTTGGAGGCGAGTTGCATCACCCGTAAGGCTTTGCGATAACCTTCCGGATTTGCCATGCCGAAATTGCGCAAGAGTTTCTGTTTGGTATCGCGGCCCTTCTGGTTGCCAACCACGACGATGGGGCGATCTTCGAACTGCGCAAAGCCGGTGACCAAGGCGCCGTCGTCTGCAAATCGCCGGTCACCGTGCAACTCCAGAAAATCCGTAAAGAGCATCTGAATATAATCGAGGGTGTACGGTCGCTGCGGATGCCGGGCCACCAGAACGCGTTCCCATGCGTCCTGTGGAGGGCCAGACACCTTCTGCCTTAACGCTACCACCTGCTGGCGAAGGCGTTCGATCTCTTCCTCTGTTGCCGCCGACTTAGATGTGCCCTCAAGCTCTTTGATCTGCTTCTCGAGCTCCTGCGCGATCGCCTGATTGTTTTCCGCTTTTGCCATATTGTTGCGAACTCCTGCTCTTGACTGAATGGAGCCTCAAATCATTGTTTGCCCCACCCTACATCCCTGGCGACTGTTTTTCCAGCCGAATCGCATCTTCGCCACAAAGTTCTCTCAGCCGGCTCAGCAATTCATCATCAGGCTTAATGCCGCGAGGTGCGCGCGACTGGATCCGCACCACGAAATCGCCGGGACGCGCCAATTCGAACACCACCGGACTCTCCCCGGGATAAGCGGCCAAAGTGCTGGCGAGTTCCTCCAAGCGGCCATTAGTTTGCGCGTCCAGGTTCAAGCGGATTTTCAACTGGGATTTGGCGCCGTTCACCGCGGCATCCAGCGGGCGGGCTTCGCTGACCACCACGCGGGGCTTTTGATTTTCCTCGTGCCGCACCCGGCCTTTGATAAGCAGTGCCGCGTCGGGTTTCAGCACGTTTTGCATTTGCAGGTAGGCCTGCGGGAACACCAGCAACTCGACGCTTCCGCGCAGATCTTCCAATTGCGCACTGGCCCAAAGGTCACCTTTTTTGCTGGGCTTCACACGCAAGCCGCGCAGAATACCCGCCAGCGTCACCGGGGCCTCGTGCGCCATTTCTTCGATGGACGAGGTATCGTGCCGGGTCAGCGTGGCCAACCGTTGGGTATATTTCTCCAGCGGGTGGCCGGTAACGTAGAACCCCAGAACTTCCTTTTCGGCGGCGAGGCGTTCGGCCTCAGTCCAGTCGGGCACATCGGGCATCTCCAAAGGCGGCAAGGGTGGAGCGTCCGCGCTGCCTATGAACAAGCCGTGTTGCCCGCTTTCAGCTTCCCGGTGGCGCTTCTGTCCTATCTCCATGGCGCGGTCGAGCACGGCCAGTAGCTGCGTGCGTTTTGTGCCGATGGAATCAAATGCCCCAGCCTTGATGAGGCTTTCCAATACACGTTTGTTCATCAAGCGCAAATCCACTTGTTCGCAAAACTCAACAATGTTCTCAAATCGCCCCAGTTTTTGGCGCGCCGCCAATACGGATTCAATGGCAGAGGGGCCGACATTCTTAATCGCCGTCAGGCCAAAACGGATGGCGTTGCCGGAAGGCGTAAAGACCAGGTCGCTCGAATTCACGTCAGGCGGCAGAATCGCAATGCCCATATCCTTGCATTCGGCCAAATAGCGGGTCAGCTTATCCTGATTGCCGATTTCTGCCGTCAGCAGCGCCGACATGAACTCCACCGGATAGTGGGTTTTCAGGTAAGCCGTGTGGTAGGCCACCAGCGCATACGCGGCGGAATGTGACTTGTTAAATCCGTATCCGGCAAACTGCTCCACCAGGTCCCAAAGCTTCTGTGCTTTCGCTACGGACACGTTGTTGGCGCGGGCGCCCTCAAGGAACTTCTCCTTGTTCGCCACCATGACTTCGATTTTCTTCTTGCCCATGGCTCGGCGCACCATGTCGGCTTCGCCCAGGGTAAAGCCTCCCACCTTGTTAAAGATTTGGATGACCTGTTCCTGGTAGACAATGACGCCGTAAGTTTCTTCCAGGATCTCCGCCAGCATGGGGATGTCGTAAGTAACCTTGCGCTTGCCGGAGCGCCGGGCGATGTAATCATCGATCATGCCGCCCTGGATGGGACCGGGACGATAGAGGGCGTTCAATGCGGTGAGGTCGGCGAGACGATGCGGTTTGACGCGGCGCAGGATGTCCGTCATGCCGCGACTTTCAAATTGAAAGATGCCGCAGGTAAGGCCTTTGCCGAGGGACTCATAGGATGCCGGGTCGTCCAGCGCCAGCGATTCAAGATCCAGTTTCTCGCCGCGGGTCTTTTCAATAAGCTTCACGCAGTCGTCGATGATAGTCAGCGTGGTGAGCCCGAGAAAATCCATCTTCAACATGCCGATTTTCTCAAGGTCGTCCATGGCGTACTGAGTGGTTATTTCATCCTTGTTGCTCTTGTAAAGCGGAACGATTTCCTGGAGCGGCAGGGGCGAAATCACCACTCCGGCGGCGTGCGTGGAAGCGTGGCGAACAAAGCCTTCCAGGTGCGATGCCACCTGCAACAGGTCGGCAATGCGTTCATCGGATTTCTGGAGCTGGGCCAGTTCCGTCGACTGCTTTAAGGCGTCTTCCAGCGTGATATTCAGCGTGGTGGGGATCAGCTTGGCGATCTTGTCAGCTTCCGAGTAAGGCATGTCGAGGGCGCGGGCGGCGTCACGGATGACGGCTTTGGCCCCCATGGTGCCGAAGGTGATGATCTGGCTGACGTTCTCGCGTCCATATTTCTTGGTGACGTAGTCGATCACTTCGCCGCGGCGGCGCTGGCAAAAGTCGATATCGATATCAGGAAACGAGATACGCTCGGGATTAAGGAAGCGCTCAAAGAGCAATTCGTTCTGCAGCGGGTCAACGTCCGTAATATGCAGCGAGTAAGCCACCAGGCTACCCGCCGCCGAACCGCGGCCGGGGCCCACGGGGATGCAGTTATCGCGCGAGTGGCGGATGAAATCCCAAACGATCAGGAAATAACCGGGGAATTTCATCTGCTTAATCAATGCAATTTCCCGCTCCAGCCGCTCTTCGTAAGCTTGCAGGGGATACTTTAACCGGCCCGCGGCTTGCAGGCGGTCAAGCCGCTCGCGGCGATGGGCAAAGCCTTCGCGCGTGACTCTTTCAAAGTAGCTATCGGGAGTATCACCGGCGGGCACGTCAAAGTGGGGGAAAACGTGCTCACTCGTCTCCAGGTGCAGGTTGCAGCGGTCGGCAATCTCCAGCGTGCGGGAGAGCGCCTCCGGTGCATCGTTGGCAAAGACCGCCGCCATCTCCTGGTAAGTCTTGAAGAAGAACTCGTTGGTGCGGAACTTCATGCGGTTGGTGTCGCTCATGGTCTTGCCGGTCTGGATGCAAACCAGCACTTCCTGAGCGCGCGCGTCCTCGGCCGTGATGTAGTGGCAATCATTCGTGGCCACCAGGCCGATGCCCGTCTCGTGCGCGAGCTTCACCATTTGCGGATTGATGTGCTTCTCTTCCTCCATGCCCTGGTCCTGGAGCTCGAGGAAGAAGTTCCCTTTTCCGAAAATGTCGCGCAGGTCATGGGCGGACTGGCGGGCCACCTCATAGCGGTCACTTCCCAGCGCCACGGCAACTTCGCCGCGCAGACACGCCGACAGCCCGATCAGGCCCTCGGAATGTCGCGCCAGCAGGTCTTTATCGATTCGGGGCTTGTAGTAGAAGCCCTCGATGTAGGCGGAAGAGGCCAGCTTGACCAGGTTCCGGTAACCCCGCTCGTTTTCACAGAGCAGCACAAGGTGGTTGGGGCGTTCCGAGTCGGCGGAGCGGTCAAACCGGTTGGCGGGCGCCACATAAACTTCGCAGCCGATGATGGGCTTGATGTCGCGCTTCTTCGCGGCGTTATAGAACTTTATTGCCCCGAACATGTTGCCGTGGTCCGTCATGGCAACGGCAGGCATTTTCAGGGTCGCAGCCCGGTCCATGAGCTTGCCGATTTCACAAGCGCCATCGAGAAGACTGTAGTCGGTATGAAGATGCAGATGAACAAAATTTTCAGAATTCATTCAGTGAGATTGTAGCAGAAAAAGAGTGACCCATGGCGGGCGTTGTCGGATCGTAACTTCCCATTGTATTCGCTGCCCCGGGCTCAGAATCTCTGCTCCATATCGGTCCTTCTCGGATGGGGCACGGAGGGAGGGCGCTTCGACTTGGTATCGAAGCGCCCATTAAGCTGTGGTAACGGTACATCAGGGGTTGCAGACACTTGCGGGAATTGAAGATAGTCAGTCGAAGCTCGTGGAAAATGGCTGAATTCCCAAACTCTGTCGACTCCGACACTTTGACTGCAATTACCTTACGGGGCGAAATGTAAGCTGTCTGTTCAATATTGCTCGTTAGTTGCTATTCGATGCGGCCCCGGGGAGCCTTGCTGGCTGTTCAGGATGTTCGGATGACTTAGGAATCTGGACTTCCAGAGACGATACTCAGGGTTCGAAGAGGGCGAAGGAAGTAAATTTAAATTACCTCTCCCTTCGCCCCATTGGGGAGAGGGGCCGGGGGTATAGGCGTTAAAATTACGGTTTGCCCCGTTCGAGAGCCCGCAAAGCGGGCGTGGTCATTTGGCCCATGGCGAGCCAGCCGTGGGATAACGCGCCATCCCCTGCATTCCTTCAGCCCCGTAGGGGCGCCGTCGGGTCATCCTGACAGCGCCCCTACGGGGCTGAAGATGTTTCAGTTCCGGCAGACGTTCCCACTGCTGGCTCGCCATGGGCTTAATGACCACGCCACTCCGTGGCTGAAGACGCTCCCTGGTTCCTTACCTCTGATCAAGCCCCGTGACACGGGCTTTCAGGTACCGGAACCCGTTATCTTAACGCCTATAGGGCTCAGGGGGTGAGGGGGTACCTACAGGCCGATGACTGCCTTCTGCCTACTGCATTGTTCTGTGCTGGGAGGGGTGGGCACTTCGAAGAAAAACCGAAGTGCCCACATCTCAAAGGCTGGCCTGGGACGGCGTTCCTGATTAGGTAATGGCACGCGGAGGTTAAGTCCTTGCCCCCTCTTCGAGGACGTGCGGCCCAACAAGGGTGCCTCCGCTCAGTCGATAGCTAATGACAAGGTAACAACAGTGACATTTTGTTACTGTTCAAAATTGCTCACTTTTCACATTTATTTTTCGTCCCTGTCTTCGGCACTTCACGGAGTTACACCCTGCGCCCGGAAACCCAATCGGCGTGAGGACAATCAGGCAGACACATTGTTGCCCCGTTATGCTCAGGACGACATCGAATGCTTTCTTCTCCAAGGCCGCCAGTGCCTCCCGCCCGCTGGAGGCCACTTCCACGGCGTGCCCACGCTTCTCCAGCAGACGTACCGCCAGCCCGCCTGTAAGGGTCCGACCAGTGGGTGCGGATCACGTATGCTTAGGTTGGACGATTCCTTCGCTGGGTGCGGTGATCGATCTAAGTCGCATAGCTGCGCTCGCTATGCGCCAGCCTGCCGCCAGCCCGCCCGCAAGGCTCCGACCAGTAGGTGCGGATCACGTATGCTTAAGTTGGATGATTCCTTCGCTGGGTGCCCTGATCAATCTAAATCGCATAGCTGAGCTCGCTATGCGCCAGCCTGCCAAGAACAAAGGCTCCTGACCCCTTCTCTTTCGGAAGCTCGACAAGGGCCATCACTGATAGGGTCGATCGCTATAGATGAACGTGAATCGCAGGGCGGGACTCCCCATGCGCCGGCCCCGCCCACGCGGGTCACCGGCGCGAGTCAAGCGCTTCTTGGATTCGGTCGCGAACCTTGGGGTCCCGCTCTCCTGGCATGGCATCTTCGAGCGCTTGCCAGGCCGCGCTAGTGCCAATGTATCTAAGAATGTGGGCCGCGATTTCGCGACGCAAAGCGTTGCCATTCTTAAGAACTTCAATAACGACCGGCACGGCCGGCGGCCCGATGTTAATGAGGGCGTTGTCCGCTGCCCGTTCGTGGAAGTTGTAACCCTGCGCGCCGCCACTGCGCGGGCCCGTAACCATATCGATCCGTCTAGCTAGCACTGGCGCCGCCTCGGCAATCTTCAACTCGCCAGCTACTCGAGCTTCGTTACCCCAAACGAGATTGGGGATGCCATCTGATCTCTCTTTGTATTGGTCAATGAGGGTTGGCAAGCACGCGGCCAAATATTTTCTAATCTCGTGGTCGGCCTTTCCACGCTCAAGTAGCTCTTGCATTGCGTCATTGGAAGTCTTCTCGCCCTGTAAAGCAGTAAGTAAGGTGTCCAAATCGGAAGCGCTCTGGGATGCAACGGGGATCGTCGCCACAATTCCCGAGAGTAAAAATGACAATAAACTGAGAGCGATGGTTCGCCAATTCATAGGTCACCTCTGGGGCTGGCAACTATACGCGGATCGCGTAATGGCCGCGCTGGAGTTTGTCGTGTCGATAACGCCCGCCGTGGCGGTTAAGTTCGCGGTACCAACTAAGTGGTAATTCCAATCGACGCAAACGCAATACGTCGTTGTCGTCTCGGTTGAACAGATTCGCCCGGTTTTTGTTGCCTGGTCATCGATTGAAAGGATATTCGAATTGAAATATGGCCCTGGGCTGTCGAGCCAATAGATCTTCTGCGTACCGGTGGTCTTTTGCCATAAGCCAAGATGGGGGTTATCTTGAATATAGCCGGTGGTAGTAGTGCTATGAGTGAAGTCGGTGTAATTAATCGTTATGGTCCGACTATTTTCATCCTGGGTCAATGCCCAGTTTGATGCATCATCGCTGACCGTTCCAATAACCTCCCATTGCCAAAACCATCCAGCACTGCAGCCCTGCGCACCGAGGAGGGTCGCGCCGCAACTCCCGCCGCTCGGAAACGAGAGGTTGTCCCCGGGCGAAAGAGAAGCGTTCCGGACGAGTGGTGGAGGACCCAGGTGGACGTCAATACTTCCGCTAATTACTTTGACCGTGGCGTAGTCGGAGTAGTCGACCAAGCCCTGGCAGGTGCACCACTGCCAGCCGAGGTCGCCGCCTTCCCAATCTGAGCAGAGCGATTGATTGTCTGCGGTGATGTCGGCCGTTCCCCCCCCGTGTGCGGTGACGTTTCCATATTGATCCACGGTTGCCACGGAACCGTCCGAGGTCGACCAGGACGTCCCGCTATAGGTGGTGATGTCGGTGGAAAACGCATAATTATTATTACAGTCCAACCAGGTGGCGCCGGCGTAGAGCTGTCCGTTGGAGTTGACCGCCAAGTCAAGTTCAGCGTGTTGCGACCAAGGGGGGCATCCCGCGCTGCTCGAGCAAACGACTAGCCCGGCGTAGTCGGCAAAAGACGGTTGAAACCAAACGGGGCAAGGGCAAGTGCAGCAGTCGTAGTTGGAGGCAAGGCCACGGTGGCGGTTGATCACCACAACGCGGCCCGCCACCGGCACGTTATCCACCCGCGCCCACGTCACGGTCCCGTCCGTCGCGCCGGCGGGAATGGTCCGCCCCCTGAAGTCCTTCCGCTGCGTGTCGCGCAGCTTGCGCAGATTGATGGCGCGCGTTTCGTGCGGATCGAGCGTCAATTGCGTCAGCACCTGGTTCACCTCGCCCGCCCGCGCGTAGAACACCATGCGCACGGGCTTCTCTCCCATGTCGGTGAGGAAAAGAATCGATTCGGTCTGGTCGTCCAGATGAAAGGGGTTGGCGCCCGAACCCGCCCAGCCCCAGCCTTCGTTCACCACGTGGCTATCCACCACGAGATCGTTCAATTCATCCACACTGGCAACCTCCGCCAGCACGCCACCCACGGGGCCACTATATTGGATGCGAACCGAAGCGTAGGGGAGAGGCAGCGGGAGTTGGCCGAAAGCGGAAAGCAGCGAAACTTCCTGGGTGCTATATGCGGGAACTGAAATGGCGGGCAAAGTCGATTGACCCGTGCTCTCGCCCGATTCGCCGTCGAATTCCCGAAACTGATTGGTTTCCTTGCCGTTCGCCAAGACCTTCTTGGCCTTTTCGGCAAGCGCACCCTGGGGGTATTCAAGCGTCACCGTGGCAGTTTGGGCGGAGCCCGTTAAATTGCGCAGCACCACGCGTGGGGTAAATGTTCCCATGCCGACGAAAGGCGAGTCTTTGGAGGGCTTGCCGAGGGGAATGCCAACGGCGTGAAGGGCATTCGAGAGTTGGGAGTCGGCAGAAGGAAAGCGCAGAGTGGTGGAAAAGCCGGTAACCGGATCCAGGATTTTGCCTTGGGCCATCAAGCCGCCCACTCCTCCCCGCGTCATAATGGTGATGCCACCTTCGGGAGCCTGCGCCGGACTGAAACCCAACTGGCCCAGCATCTCGGTTACGGAGAGGACCTTGGTTTCATGCGGCATAAAGGCGATCCCGTCTTTCGCAACCGCGTGGCTTTGGCCGAGGAATTCCAGGTAGACATCAGCCACCACGCCTTGGCCGCGCGTGTTTGACACCATGATGCGCGCATCCCGTCCGCCTGACAATCCCCACCACAAACCGTTCAACACCACCGGAATATCGGTGCGCCCCGGATCGTTTTCCAACATTTCCGATTCGTGGACAAGGTGCGTCACGGGATTGGTCATGGTGATCTGCCCCACTACGGGCATGATGGTTCCGGTAAAGAGAACCGCCACACTCCCCTCGGCAAAACTGCCGGTGGGGTCGGCCCCCTGCGCCACCAGTAGCGCCCGCAGGTCAATTGTCAGGCGTTGCAGTGGCTGAATAGTGCTCGGTGAAAACACCGCCTGGCCCGCCAGGTTGTGAATAACGATGGTCAGTGCGGTGGGGTTGGGCGAATCGCTGACCAGATAGAGTGTCGAATTGAAGCCATCGCGCAGCGAATAATAGGGAAAGTCAAGTTCGCGAGGACCAACGGGGTGCTGTGCTCCGCAACATGCAGAGGCCTTGGTCTTTGCTGTCTGGCCGCGGAAATGGCGCGGCCCGGTGAACAAAACGAAGCACGCGGCTGCACTGAGAATGAGGAAGAGGAAGGAGAGTCGGAGCTTCATTGTCGCCTCCGAGGAATCAGGATTACATTAACGGGATAGCTTGTACCCCCCCCCTCGATACTTTGTCAAGCATAAAATAATTGGATATGTATCAATGACAAAATGTCTAACAGCGAACCCCAGCGGCGGCCACGATGATTTCGAATCTGAGGTTATAAACTTGGACCTGTTCCGTAGATGCAGACGGCATCCAAGGCCGTCAGCCCGCAGCGGCGGCGTCTGGGCATTATTGGAACTTTAACTTGAGGTCGCCCCTGCCGGGGCTCAGCGCTGTTTCGGGTGCATTCTTTCCCACGGCTGGCCGTGGGCTAAATAACAGAGCCGTTACACGGGCTTTCGGGTATTGGTGACCGTTATCCCAGCGCTTATGCTTCCAAGAGGGCGAGGGTTGTAAATTCAAATCGAGACCCACCCGGGGCTGGTGCGGACGTTGCTTTTCAAGGTCCGCGATGATGGCGAGACCATTGGCATCCATCGACGCCGGACCTTCCGGTGGGGCGACGGTGTGTAGGCTCCAGTTCTGGTATTTTATACTTGACTAAGATGTCGTTGTGGTATACAATGGATGGCGGTCGAAGGTTGACAGCGCCATGCCGCCTTGTTTGCCTCCCGCCCTGACTTCCACTCTAATCGCCACCCATCATCACCATACCGGGAAGCCCATTGGGCGCACGACAGCGTGTGACACGGCTTGGCAGGGGGCCACGCCGTGGAACGAGTGGCGTTACTAAACCGACAGAAACAGCGCAGAGAATGCGATGGAATTGGCTTGCCGCTGCGGATGGGGAGGGATTTCAAGAAACTCCCTTTCCAAGATGTTATAGATAATAAACGGGGTTAGCCTTGGAAGTGGGCCCTAATATCCTAACAAATCAAGGGAAACGCGGTGTCCTTCCATGATGTTATTGATAACAAGGATGGTTACAAGAATCGAAGGCACCTTGCACAAAATAGTAAGTCGTTGAAACCATGGTGGTTAATGCAAGCTAAAATTAAGTGGGGTCGTAAAAAAAAGGGGTTAAAAAAGGAGGGTAAACCTCTCGATGTTGTTGAAAACACATGTAGAAAAAATGTCGGATTGTAGCCTTTCCATGATGTTGATGAAAACAAGACACTTACAGGAACCTTTCCATTATCTATATGAAAAGAAAGGGACTTAGCCGCATCTATCATTCCCCCCCAATGGACTGGAAGTTATGGAGTGAGACGGGTCGCCTCGGCGAACCCTATGCCACTTATGAGTCAGCGACAGAAAAATCGGGGCCGAATTACCGCACCGCGAAATCAGGTTTTCAATGGAAGATCTATTAAAGGCGATAAGCCGATCGGGGGGGCCTAAACGATTCAAGATTCAAAATTCAAGAATAGCAGGCGAATCAATTGCGCTGGCTCGGACAATCCAAATCTCAGAATAGGCAGAGAGGTCAATTTGTGGACTTCGTCAATCCAAAATCGAAAACCGAAAATCACCCAATGGCCAGATGTCACGATGACCCGACTGTGTCACCGTTTCTTTGCCTTCTTGCCAGCCTTGGGCGCGGGCTTCGCGGGGCCCTTGTGCTTGGCTGCGGGGGTGGACTTGAATGCCGCCGTTGGCTTCGATGCGGGCTTCCCGGCCACGCCTTTTGGGGCGCTTCCTTTCGCTACCGGCTTGGGGGCGGTTTTTGCCGGAGCAGCCGGAGCGTCGGGGGCAGCCAGAGTGGCATGTTTGCCCTTGTGCTGGGCCGTCCCGGGTGCAGGCGCGGGCGCAGCTTCTTTTCCCTTTTTCTGGCCTGCCGGGACTCCAGCGTGCTTTTCCCTACCCTTCCTGGGTGCAGGCATAGGAGGCGGAGGGGGTGGTGGCGGGGGTTCCTTAATGCCCGCCAGTTCGCGCATCTCCTTCATCAACTGGGGATGGGACTTGATCTTCCCATCCAACTGCATATCAAGAATCCTGGCCAGGATATTGTCAAATTCCGGTCCGGGCTTGATTCCGAGGGCCTGCAATTCCGTGCGTGGCAGCCGGGCACGAATCTGGGGGAATTTAAACAGAGCGCTCTTGATGCGGTTCTGCACCTTGGCGCTCTTGGTGTTGGCGAGCAAATAGAGCAGAAGAGCCTGGGGCTGCGGAGTGAGCAGCGCATAAACATGGCTGGGCACCTCGGCTTTGGCGCTGCTCAGCACCTTCTCGAGTTTCCTGGATTCCTGATCGAGGCTCAACGCCAGCTTGATGGCCTTGCTATCCCCAATGATCTTCTTCGCCAAGCGCCCGGCATTCTCCCCACCCAGCTTTTCCACCAGGCAGTGGAAATTCAAGAGGAAAGGATCGGCGCCCGGAGCGTTCTGCAGCACGCTGCGGACGCGCGCAAAGCGGTCGTAGGAAAGATGCACCGAAGCGAGCTTCTTATCCAATCCGCCCAAGAGTTTCTTGTCGGAAAGCACTTTGAGGATGCGTCCGGGCTGATCTTCATGCAGGATGGCAGCCAATTCCCGCGCCTGCTGGTCAGCATCCAGGCGCTCCCAGGCATGTTCTGCGAGCGCCGCATCGAACCATTGTTGGGTTCGCTCATCAGCCTTGAAATCGAGCCTCAATCCGAGGCGCAGCAAGCGATAGATGCGCGAGGGATCGTCAATAAAACTTCGGGAACGCAATGTGCGGATTTCATGCCGCTCAATATCGCCGGCACCGTTGGTGGGATCCAGCAACAGGCCGCGGGAGTTCGGGTGGAGCGACACGGCCATGGCGTTGATGGCGAAGTCCCGACCCTTCAGGTCCTCAAAGATCCCGGCGGGAAGCACTTCCGGCCGCTGCCCCGGGCGTGTGTACACTGCCTCCCGGCACATGCCTATTTCCGCGCGCACACCATTGGAGAAGACCAGTTCCACGGAGTTGAAGTACTCATCAAGACTATAGTAGTCCAAGGACAGGGGGGGATCAGCAAGCGGCGTCCGTGCTCCACGGCTGGCTTTAATGGAATCAGTCGCGGGAATGGCGCGCAGAATCCGCTGCGGCGGACCCTCGACAATAAAGTCGAGGTCGCGCACAACCTGTTGGCCATAGGTGAGGTCGCGTACGGCGCCCCCCGCCAGATAGAGGCTTTGTCCGTGTTCGGCCGCCAGTCGGCCGATCAGGGAAATTACCGCATTCTGTTCCGAAGAGAGCCTGCTTTCCATCAGGAAGTTGTAGTCGCTCATGGCTTTCGGCGTCCAACGTTCTCCCGGGCCTCAGCTTCAGGCGCGCGGGTGATGGGATTGATATACCTGCTTCAACCGTTCTTTGAGAACATGCGTATAAATCTGGGTCGTGGAAATGTCACTGTGACCCAACATCAATTGAATCGACCGCAAATCAGCACCCCGCTCCAGCAGGTGCGTGGCAAACGAATGGCGTACCACGTGGGGGGAAAGCCCCGTCGCCAGTCCAGCGCGGCGGCCGTAACCACCCAGGATCTTCCAAAAGCCCACCCGGGAGAGTGCCGATCCCCGGCGGTTCAGGAAAAGCCAGGGAGACTCGCGTTTTCCCGCCAGCACGGCACGTCCACCAAGAAGGTAAGCCTCCACGGCGCGCAATGCGGACTTGCCCACGGGAATCAGTCGTTCCTTACTGCCCTTTCCCAGACAGCGAACGATGCCCAATTCCATTTCAAAATCCGCAGCGCGAACATGGATGAGCTCCGAAACCCGCATGCCAGTGGCGTAAAGCAATTCCAGCATGGCTTTATCGCGAAGCCCGAGAGGCGTGGAGACGTCAGGCTGCGCCAGCAATTGGTCAACTTCTTCTGCCGAAAGGTACTTAGGCAACGATTGGTCAAGCTTGGGGGCTTCCACTTCCGCTGTGGGATCGGCGGCCAAGCGGCCCTCTCGCACCAGAAATCGGAACAGGTTGCGCAGGGAAACCAGATGCCGGGCGACCGTCCGAGCTCCCAAATGCCTATTATACAACTGTTTAAGGAAAGTGCGAATATCCTCGCGATCGACCTTGGAAAAAGGCCTATCCAAACGGCGCAGAAAGGCCGAGAACTCTACAAGATCGCGGCGATAACTTTCGATGCTGTTCGCCGCCAGCCCTTTTTCAACACGCGCAAACTCAAGAAACAGTTGAACTTCGGGGATCAGGGGCGGAGGTGGCGAACTCAGCGGAAGCTTATTCATCGGGGGAGAGGGGCCTGCGACATCCTGAGGCACCTCGGCGGGACCTACCCGAAAAGGCAGTGGATAGGGGGCGTTGCGACTCGGCATGCCAGCCAGGCTGGAAAAGATCGTTAATTCAGTGTCACGCAAGAGCCGTTGGATGATATGTAGCAGTCCTCCACAGCCGGGCGGGAAACGCGCACCTCTCCTCGCCCCTTATATCTAAGACATGTTTTATCAAGCGATTAGGAGTTAAGCCCAAATGTAACGCTCCCTCTCGTCATTGAAACACTTGACAGGCCCTACTCGCGCCCTATACTAGCACAAGCTATTTTCTATGGCCAAGCAGCATTTGAGTAAATATTAGAGTTTGTTAAAGAATTCTTGTGAAACCCGGACCCTCCTCAACCCGTAAGCGCGTCGTCGTTCGAAAGCTCGATAAAGGACTGATCAAAGGTTTTCTCGACGTTGCCGGCCACCTGGCAAGCGAACTCGAGGTCTTGGACCGCGAGGGGCGGGTGGTACATGTCCTTATGTCCGAGGTTAAGGGCATATTCTTTGTGCGTGACTTTGAGGGAAACCCGGATCGTGCTGAGCGGAAGATTTTCCGCAGCCGGCCACGACTCGCGGGACTGTGGGTCCGGATGACGTTCAAAGACAGCGAAGTTCTGGAAGCGCTGCTGGCAAACAACCTTCTGGATGTCGATCCGCTGGGATACCTGGTAACTCCGCCGGACGTCTACTCAAACAATCTCCGGATTTTCATTCCCCGCTCAGCTCTGACGGAAATGGAAGTCTTGGGCGTGATATCCGATGGCGTCGTCAGGCGAATGTCACAGCGCGCTGCCCAGGCACGGGCCGCGGGCACTGCGGAGCAGCAGTTCGGCCTGTTTACAGCGACCTCTCCTCTGGAAAAGAAATAACAATGCTGAATTGTTCCTGAAGCATGGCGGGATGAACGATTACGTGTGTTCCCCCCTAAAGTCTGCCGTGGCTCACGCACGATCGTCTCAAGCGTGCTGAACTGCAGGTTGAGTGGGGGGCAATTCAAGGCGTTGATGGATAGCGTAGAGGACCAGTTCCAGCCGGTCGGATACCCCGACTTTGTCGTATATGGTGCGAAGGTGATTCTTGACAGTCTGCTCAGAAATGGCAAGATGCTGACTGATTTCCCGATTGCGCCAGCCCTGCATCAAGTAGCTGATGATGATTTTTTCCCGGCGGGTCAGGGTGTCAACCGGGCGCAGGGGGGTGTCGGGGCGCGTTTCAAGCATCTTGACCAGAGTGGTAACGTGCCGCTTGGGGACCCATGTTTCCCCTTCCGAAACCCGGCGCGCACACTTGATGAACATCTGTGGATCAACCGTCTTAAGAATCACTCCCGCCGCGCCGTTGCGGACATGACGCATTGAAGAATCATCCGATGATGAGGAAGAGGTGGCGACAACCTTGCAATTTGGAGCAGCGATGAGGACTGCGGAGATCAGGTTTTCACCACTCTCCGCGATGATTTCTTCCTGGATGAATACCAGATCGGGGCGAAAGGTTTCCGCCCTTAATACGGTCTCGGCGGCGGTCACAGCTTCCCCCACGACTCGGAGGTCATCCTCCACGGCGAAGAGTTTCTTGAGGCCGAGTCTGAAGATGCCCTCGCGGTCAGCCACGAGGACGCGTATTTTTCCCTTAGAAAGCCGCGCAGTTCCCATGTATTGATCCTGTATCAATCACCCTGGGTGAACCGATGACAGATTCCCCCCAGTGAATGATAACTGAGATCATAATCTACAGAGAATGTATTTTGTGAGAAATCTTGGGCGGACGGTAATGACAATCAGTCCTTTTCAAGGAAACGCTTGCCTCCAGTCCGCGGCACAGGGCGCAGTTCGTACTCATCAATTACGGCGCCCAGTCCCTGAACCTGCCCGTGCTGGTTCCATCTTATCACTCGTCCCTGGCACAAGAGCTCTAATGGAACCTGCGTCACCTCGGGAGGAAGCATGACCTTGATCTTCACTGAGGTCGCGCGGTGCAGGCGGAGGGGGATCTCAATGAACAATCCGCTGCCGCTGATATTGCTGGTCTTGCCCATTGCTTGTTTCTGGCTACCGGTGGGACTCTTCCATCGGATTTCAACCGGGAGTTCCATCGTTAATCGCTGGCTGGTGCGGCGCTGATTCGTTTTCATGATGACACCGCTGGTCTACTTGGGAAGATTAACCTTTTTCCGGCCGCCTCGCAAGTACTGGCGGAGGGAATAACACCTTGTGCGTACGGACAAATAAGTGACACACCGGAGTGGCGGGAATGGCGCATCACCCCGGTGTGCGCACTGACTGCCATTACCAGAGAATCCATCCCCAATGGGATCGGAGTGGATCTCATTCAAGGAACCAGACTCCATGCGGATGCTGAGCGCACGGCCGATCATGCTCCTGTCAACCCTACCCAGAACGTCACAGGTAAGGGAACTGTTGCAGCGAATCTACTCGATTCGCTTTAACTATCCAATGTAACGGGCGTACCAGTACTTTCGTACTGGGTCTGGTGGGCGATAGCATGCCGGGGATTGCCATGAAGTTCCACCACTGGTACGCTTGCACATGCAAGCGACCGCAAGTGGACCCCTGTCCCGCGACCAGTGCTTCCCGGACGGGGCCACTCATTACGGAGAGATCATCATGAAGCTCGGCGACCTGGCAACGCAACTGGAATGCAAAATGGAGGGAGCGGCGGACTTGGAAATCACCGGTGTGGCGGGAATGGATGAAGCCAATGCAAACGAAATCACTTTTCTATCCAACCCCAAATACCTGGCGAAGCTGCACACCACGCAGGCGGGAGCCATCATCGCTGGCGCGGATGTCGACACTCTGGGCAAACCCGTGCTGCGGTCCGCTGATCCTTACATGTCGTTTGCCCAGGCGCTTGAGGTTTTCTATCCGCCGCGGCGACCGCCCGCTGGAATCCATCCCACCGCGGTCATTGCTCCTGACGTTAAGCTGGGAAACAATCCGTCCATCGGGCCTTATGTGGTCATTGAGGACGGCGCCGAGATTGGCGACGACTGTATTCTCAAAGGCTTTGTCATGATTTACCCGGGAGTGAAAATAGGGGATCGCTTCACAGCTCACTCCCACGCCGTGGTGCGGGAGAACGTACGCATTGGCAACGACGTGATCCTGCAGAACGGTGTCGTAATTGGCGGCGATGGCTTCGGTTTCGCGCCGCGCCCCGATGGGACGTTTTACAAGATCGTGCAAGCCGGCATTGTCATTATTGAGGACAGAGTGGAAGTGCAATCCAACAGTTGCATCGACCGCGCCGCTGTGGGTGAGACGCGCCTGCGCCGCGGCGTTAAGGTTGACAACCTCGTACAAGTCGCGCACGGTTGCGATATTGGCGATAATTCCCTGCTCTGCAGCCAGGTGGGAATCGCCGGAAGCACCAAGCTTGGGCGCAATGTTATCCTGACGGGACAGGTTGGCGTGGCCGGACACTTAACCATTGGTGATCGTGTAATCGCAACACCGCAAACGGGGGTGCCCAACGACGTGCGACCCAACACCACAATTTCCGGTTCCCCCGCCGTCGACCACGAGGTGTGGCTAAAGGCCTCCGCCATTTATCGACGCTTGCCGGAAATGTATGCCGCCTACCGCAAGATGAAGAGCTTCATTGAAAAGGACAAATCCTGAATCCGACATAAACAAAGTCCAAAGCGATTTGGCGCGCCAGTAAAGAGACCGCGCGACACGAATCAACAACATCAATTCCAAAGGAATACTCACTTATGACGGTCAACGTAAAAGTTGCGAAGCTACACCCCACGGCTCGTTTGCCCAAGTATGCGCATCGCGGTGCGTTTGGCGACTTGGCCGCAGACGTGGCGGCTTTGGAGCCGGCGGAATTGACGCCGGGTGAAATCAAGGCCATTCCCACCGGCCTCGCCTTTGAGTTTCCCGCGGAATATGGGGCGCTCGTCGAGGACCGATCCGGTTTGGCTATGAAGGGAATCTGCACCCTGGCCGGGGTCATTGATCCTGGCTACCGCGGCGAGTTGAAAGTTGTTCTGACCAATCTCGGCAAGGAAACGTTCCAGATCAACGCAGGGGATCGCGTTGCTCAACTGCGGATCATCCGGCGAGTGGAAGTGGAGTTCAATGAAGTGGATTCCGTGTCATCCACCGAGCGCGACGTGCACGGGTTCGGAAGCACGGGATGCTAAAGACTATGGTTCTTCAGCAGCTATATCCGGCTCCTCCACCGGCCATTCTTCCGGGTCAAGTCCCTTCAGGATGGCTTGCCGTGTGGCTTGAATGAGTTCCCGACGATTCTCCAGTAAATAGTTTTCCGCAGGGATGGGGTCTTGAATGGTGATGCGAACAGTGCCGGGGTGAATCGCAAACTTGCCCTTCGGCATAATCTTTCGCGCCCCCGAAACTGAAACCGGAACAATCAGCGCTCCGGCTTTGATGGCCATGACGAATAGGCCCTTCTTAAACGTTTGCAGGCGGCCGTCGGGGCTGCGCGTGCCTTCCGGAAACGCCAGAAACGAGTTTCCTGCTTTCATTGAGGCCACGGCCTTCTCAACGGCCGCAATAGCGCGCTCGCGATTCTTGCGATCGACCGGGATAAAACCACGATAGATCATTGCCGTCCCCAAGATGGGCACGCGGAAGAATTCCTGTTTGGCCAACACCATAACCGAAGGGATGACGCAAATCACTGCCGGGGGATCGCAGTTGCTCTGATGGTTGGGCATGTAGATTGCGGCGCGTCCATGCGGAATCTTATCGAGCCCGTGTACTTCCAGACGAACACCAGAGAGCCACAGCGCCATCCGTGCCCCAATGATGCCGCAATGATAAAGCTTGTCGGTGTTTTTGGTCAGCCAGGCATGGATCAAAAACGGAAAGCCAACCACGAGAATATAAATAAAAGTGAGGGTGCATACTATAAACGCGCGAATCATTGTTTTCCCGGAGATGAGTTGGTAATGCCCTTTAGCCAGCCTTCACGCACACGCAACTGGTCGGGACTGGCATGAGGGTCTTCTTCGATTTGAACCGAAAGTTCCTGGTTCACGCCGATCCTGAATTTGATGGTATGGGTTCCGCCTTCCCGCGCAATCTGCAGTTCAATGGCCTGGCCGGGCCGCCAGAAAGGCAGGCTGGGATTAGAGCCCCCCGGCAACATATCTCCATCGGCCATCATCAGCACGTCGCCTGGCTGCAATCCAGCGCGTTGGGCATCGCTCCCCGTGTCAACTGAATCCACTTGCAGCAACCCGCCGGAATTTCGCGATGCGCTAAACCCCTGCACGGGTGACGTCTCCGTACGCGTCGCGAGATGCATCCCGGCATATCCAAAGAACGTGGAATAATCGAGCTCCAGGGTTCCCCGCACGTCCTCGGCAATGAATCGATCCATATCAAACGCCGGCACCAACTGCGTGATAATGGACTGGATTTCTGCGAGTGTGTAGTCGCGGCCTTGACGGGCAAAATCCTGGTTCAGCCGGCGCATCACATCGTCCAGTCCGGCCTGATTTTGGCTGGCGTGGCGAAGGCCCAGGTCCAACAAGTATCCGAGTAATTCCCCCTTGTTATAGTAGGAGATGCTGCGGTTGGAACGGTTGTATTCACTGTATTTCTCGAGCCACGCTTCCCTGCCCGACATCTCGGCACTCTGGAAGCGGCGCGCGCCGTGCTCTTGCAATACCTCGATGGCGCCGGCGACGCGCTCATAAAAGGTGACGCGATCAATAAGATCCGCCCGCAGCAAGGCCAACTGGGCATAGGTGCTGGTGACGCCCTCGCAGAACCACAAATCCCGCGTGTCATTACCGTTGATGTAGTCCACGGGCTCAAGTGACTGCGGCCGGATCCGCTTGACGTTCCAGGCATGGAAAAACTCGTGAGCCACAACGCTTTCCAGGCTGCTTTGGTTGCTGCGAATGTCGGAAACGGGAATGGCGATTGCCGCTCCGTCGCGATGTTCCATACCCCCAGTGGATCCGCCTTGATGCGGAAAATGCAGGATGAACGTATAACGATTAAAGGGAAGGTCCTGCATGAGCCGGGTTTCTTCCGCCGTAATCTTCTGAACGGAATTGAGAATTCGGCCGGGCGAATAATCCGCGCGATCGGCATCGAGAATCAGGCGAATGGTCGCGTGCTTCGTTTCCGCCGGGCGCGCTCCGGCCGGAGTAAAGTCCTGGGCGTAGGAGAAGTCCTCAAAATGGCCCGCCTCCACAGGGCTATCCACCAAAGCGTCGTAATTCGCAGCTTGAAATTCAAAGCCGTCGCCTTCGAGCAATGTTGCCAGTTTCCAATTCTTCGGGAGAGCGTACTTGACTTGCACCGGACGCTTGCGCTCGCGAGGCAGATAAAAAAGAATCATAGCCAGGTTCAGGAAGGAATGGTCAGCATCCAACACGCTGTCGAACGGCCCGTCAGTATCGGCATAAACCGAGTAGTGGAAGGTGAGGTTGCGGCACGACCGGTTCGGTCCACGCCAGGTGTTCAGATCCTCGCGGTCCAAGTCAGCCGGTTCGCCATCACACTCGCTCTTCAGGTCTTCCACGCTTCGCACGAAATCGCGAATCTGATAAAGGCAATTCCAGGTCGGAATCTGAATCTCTGTGCCCGGGCCCGCCTCGGGAACGCTTAACGTGACATGCACCAGGTGGGTTTCCGGCGCCCGTAAGTCCACCACATAGTGAATCGGCTGGGCCGCTCCGGCGGCGCAGGGGATCAGGCAAAACAAGACGATGAGCAGTCGGACACCATGCAGACCCATGCGCAGGGGAGGAGGCCGTAACGTTGCCGAGCCGATCTGCCCGCGCGGTTGCGGTCTATTGGCGTTGTGAATAGTTGAGGCGTAGTGGCACAAGTTAGTTTTGGTTGTTACGGGCACTACAGGCTACGGAAAAGCGTGATTTCCCCAGCAAGCGTCCATTACTATAACATTTTTCAATTGGACCCAACACCACAGTGCTTTTCGAAGCAGCCGACAGCACTTCTAATATGCTGATGAGTTGAAGGGTCCGCAGTAATAATAAAGACCAGCGTAGCGCAGCGCGGCGGAGCCACAACCAAATCTTTGTGGGCGGACTAAGAAACCCTCACCCGTCCCGATGCATCGGGACGCCCTCTCCCCTTGGAGAGGGCAGTTTAACAACCAACCTTCTCCCAGGGGAGAAGGTGCTGAGGTACGAAGC
>JARLGN010000617.1 GCA_031292775.1 Acidobacteriota bacterium
AACCCTTCCGTGGTGCCGGCTACATACAGAGTTCCATCCGCCCGCACCGCCAGCGCATAGCCGACGTTGATATTGGAGTCGCCCATATAGGTGGAGTACGTCAGGCCGGCGCGGCCGGAAATGGAAGGCGTAACCTTGGCGATGAAGATATCCACCCCCTGCCCCCATGTCGACTGGATGGCGTTCGCTACCGGGAAATCTCCGGACATCGTGTAACCGGTCACGTAGTAGCCGCCCAGTGAATCGGCTGCTACCGCATACCCGACATCGGCATCGCTGCCGCCCAAATAGGTGGAATAGACCAGCGCCGTGCCAGATGGATTCAGCTTGGCGACGAACGCGTTGGCGCCTTCGTTCGCCACGGCCTTGTTGGTTGTCTGGAAGACCCCCGGGGTCACCGGGAAATCGCTGGAGAACGCCTCGCCAGTCACAACCGCGTCACCCGCCAAATCCACGGCAATCGCGCTGCCCAGATCGCCCTCGTAACTGATTCGGCCTCCGCTCCCGCCCAGATAGGTCGAGTACGCCAGCGCCGTTCCGGCCGCATTCAGCTTGGTGATGAATGCGTTGAAGGTACCCTTCGCCTCGCCATGGTTGGCCGTCTGCAAAGCCCCTAACGGCACCGGAAAGTCAGTGGAGTACGCCTGGCCGGCCACATACACGTTGCCGGTGGCATCTACAGCCATCGCATTACCTTTATCGCCGTAATAGGGAGCGCCCGTAGAGAGGCCGCTTCCGCCCAGGTAAGTGGAATAGACAAGCGCTGTGCCGGTTGGATTCAGCTTGGTGACAAAGGCGTTGGTATTGCCATTCGTCGCCGCTTTATTCGTTGTCTGGAAGGCCCCCGGCGTCACCGGAAAATCAATGGCCCCGGTATAGCCGGTCACATACACATTCCCGGAGGTGTCCACGGCCAATCCGCTCGCAGTAGCGCCGGAACTCCCGCCCAGGTAGGTGGAGTAAACTAGAGCCGTTCCGGTCGGATTCAGCTTGGTGACGAATGCAGACCCTGCTGGGTTCGTTGTCTGGAAGGCCCCCGGGGTCACCGGAAAGTTCGTTGAGGATGCCTCGCCTGCCACATACGCATTGCCTGCTGTATCCACGGTAATTGCATAGGCCATATCTCCGCCGGTGCCGCCCAGGTAGGTGGAATAGCTGAGCGCCGGATCGATCACCAGCGGCCGGGTGGGGTCGTAGGATGGAACATTGAATCCAACCTGATTGTTAGCTTCCAAAACGTAGCGGCCCTCCATGAATTTTCGATGGTCGATTGCCGATTGACGATTGTTCGACTTTCGAGTTTCATCCTGGACTTCGGACTTCGGACCGCGGACATCGGACTCCGCTTCCTGGTACACCACCGGTTTGTGGAGGCGAATCTCTCCGCTGCCGGTCTTGACCACAAGGTCTCCGCTCGGATCGATTTTGGATTGGCGCTGTGCCTGGCCCTGACTCCCACTGCCTACTGCTGGCTGCCCACTGCCCACTTCTCGTCCCCCGCTGAGTTCGAACCGAATTGCTGCGGGGTCGGCGCCCGGCGCCACCACAAAATCATATTCAAGCAGTCCGCCCAGGTTTCCGTAATAGACCAGGTCCACGCCGGGATAGACACCGCGATATTTCACCTGGGCGTAGTTGGGCACGTTGGTGCGCCATTTCTTCGGATCGTTGCCAATAAAGTAGTTGCTTTTGCCGGGCAACTCCTCCCCGCCGCTTACTATCGCGCTGGCATTTGCGCCCACAAGTTTCAACCGGAAAACGCTCGCCGTGGTCCGTGGTCTTAGCTCCGTCGTTCTGTGCAATTGACCAGCATTTAGCGACGAAGGACGTTTTCCCGGCTCCTGACTTCCTTCTTCTAACCTCCGTGTCCTTAACGAAAGAACCGCTTCGTTTCCGGTCAGATAAAGTCCGTAACCACTGCCCCGCGAAAGGAACTTCACGCGCTTGTCCGCCTGGCCGGTATTCGCCTCAAAGCTCAGCGGGAGCTTTGCGTAGTTTTCGACAATCCGCCCTTTTGGTTCAGGCGAGACTTTTTGAGAGGGGGGTGCCGGACCGGCTGAGGCGGTAGTTAACAACATTGACGTAATGAGTCCCATTTTAAACAGAATGCGTAGGTAGGAAGAAGCGTGCACCTCTGCAAGCATAAACTACCTCCAGATGGTGCGGTTGCCTTGGTGAATAGTAACCGCAGGTTCGTAATTATGGCGGGTAGTTTATACCTAATCAGCACCCCCCGTGCCTCAAATAATGTTAAATTTTAGTAACTATACTATTTTCTTTGGTGATGTTAAATCGGTACATTTTGTCGGACTCTTGGCAGCCTCCCCGGCCCCTTTCAGCAGTTGTAGCTCCGACCTCCGCCTTTGAGGTCTACGTTGCAATACCGTAAGTTCTTGTTATTTTGGCAGTCATTGGCGCGCGGGGCGGTGCGACATCTCCTGCCGGGCTAAGACGAGTCATCGTTTTAGCCTGCGCAAAGCACCTTGCGTGCGGCGGCTCGACGCCGCCTTGGAATGGGATCGATTTTCAATTGGATTGGAATTCGATCATGATTGGTGCAGCCAGCGGCAAAGGCGGCGTCAAGCCGCCGCACTCCAAGGCGCTTCGCGCACTCAGCTTGCATGAGGTACCTATTCCCCCCAGCGCGCCTCGATGACTTCAGCTGACATGTTCGGTTGCGGCTCCGCCGTACCGCACTACACGTCACTGCGGAAACACCGTGGGCGGCGTGATGTTCTGCCATCCCTCGCCACTGAGCGAATCGAGGAAGGCCAACAGGTCGCGCTTGGTCTCCTCGTCGAGGTAAAAGGGCACGAGGCGCGTATCCAGGTGCGGGTTGGGTAATCCTCCTTTGGCATATAAATCCAAGACTTCGGAAAGGGTTTTGATGCTGCCGTCGTGCATGTAAGGGGCGCGGTGGGCAAGGTCGCGCAGAGTGGGGACTTTGAATTTGCCGATGTCACTTCGCTTCTTGGTAACGACAAAGCGGCCGAGGTCGGGGTTGACCCGGTCCGTGCCCACGCCCAGATTGGCGAATTTTTCGTCCGAGAAGTTCGGCCCCCTGTGGCATTCGGCGCATTCACCCTTCTTGTTGAAAAAATCCAGTCCATCCTTCTGTTGCTTGGTCAGCGCTGACTTGTCGCCGGCCAGGTAGCGGTCATAAGGGGAGTTTCCCGATACAATGGTCCGCTCGAAGGTGGCAATTGCCTTGGTAATACGATCATAGGTAATGGCGCTGTCCCCGAAAGCCGCGGCGAAGAGCGGCCCGTATCCTTTGATACTGCGAATCTTTTGCACGACCCCGTCCGTGGTCATGCCCATTTCATCCGGGTTGGTGAGGGGAGAAGCAATTTGTGCCTCGAGCGTGGCCGCCCGGCCATCCCAGAATTGCGAATTGCCCCAGGCGCGGTTAAGGAGGGTTTGGGCGTGACGCACCCGCGATTTTCCGTTCACACCCCGGGAAAGCGGCGTACTGGCCGAAAAAGCGTGGGCCGGCTCGTGGCAGAATGCGCAAGACACCACGCCGTTCGCGGAAAGCCGCCCGTCGAAGAACAGCAACTTGCCCAGCTCGGCGCGCGCGGGTGAGTAAAGGTTGTCTTCCGGCCAGGGAATGGCGGGCAGGCCCATCGGAATCGACAGGCCGGCAGGCATCGGCTCCGCCTCCCGTGCCAGCGAAGCGGGTAGGAGGCTCAGCATGAAGAATATCGCGACTCGTGGGCGGACCAGTGGCGACGACAATCAATCACCCCCGCCGCCGGAATTCGGCTTCAGAACGCGGGGCACGCGCGGCGTGATGAAACGGAATCGCCGCCCAATGATCATCTTCACCAGCAGATGGTCCGTGCTACGCGTCGCTCCCACACCCACGCCAAAGTTGAATTCCCAATTGGGGCCGAAGTCGTAGTCAAGGGAGGGAATGATCTGTTGCTCCTGCTGATACAGCGGATCAAAACCCGTGACCGGCCCGAGCGATCCGTAATATTCCAGGCCCGCGCTGAGTTTTCTTGTCACCGAGTAAGCGAATTTGAAGTTGGGAGAAAAGGTGACGCCCTGAGGCACGCTCGGTCCGTGGAAAGACCGCTCCAGGGCCGGGTTGAAAGCCACGTACCAGGACTTCCACTGCTTATCGACGATGGGCCGGATTTCCCACGTCCACGTATCTGCGGAAAAGATCGGCCGCTGGTATCCAATTTCCGTCGAAACGCTCACTCCCACCGGCCAATGCCAACTCTCGGGCACGCGCACCCGCGGGCGAATGTGATCGCCCACCCACTTGTAGCCTTGGTTGGGGCCGTAACTGGTGAAAATGTAGAACCCGGTCTCAAACCACTTCGTCCAGCCCTGGGTGATCTCCACCGTCTCGTGCAGTTGATGGTTGTCCGGAAGAACGCCCTGGTCCATTGTCTTGAAGCCCTCAAAGGTAAAGTTGCTGTGCAGCTCCACCATGGTGCGTCCGGGCACCACGGTGTCAGCGCCGTAAACCTGGATTTCGTAGTTGCCCTGGCCGTATAGCGGGAATGTAGCCATTGCGAGCAGGAGGATAAGTTGGATGAGCTTTAGAATAGGGTACTCCTTACTTGAACCACTCTCCCCCTTGGGACTTTTTTTTGTGAACCAGCAAGGGCATAGTTTCAGAGGCTTCGGAAAAACTCCACACAGCGGGTAACCACCCCGTCGCTCGGCGCGCCTCCCCTCCTGAATCAGGCGGAGAGTTCTTTAACGGCTCCCCTCCTCAGACGAGGAGGGGTGTCGCCCCGAGCGATGGGGTGGTCTGAAACAGCGGGGCTGAAGCACCGCCCTTGCAAACTCAAACACCGCGCAGGTACAGCACGGCCGGGCCAGGGAATGGCACCAAAAACTCCGTTTTGCCCGTACCGCGAAACGTCCCGCCGCCGGTGATCTCGCCTTCGATGGGATGCATCCATTCAACTTCAAAAGCCTTCGCAACGGCAGGCAGGATTACAGATACTTCATATCCTTCGGGCAAATAGATCAAGTACTCATGGCCGGGATTGGCCAGGCAGAATCTGGTGGACGCCAGGTCACTGTGAGGAGTCATCTCCACCAGGTTCATCTTATTCGCGTAGACGCGGGTGTTGCCGATAGCCTTGCGGACCGGCTCCCAAACCCAGGCATCCGCGCGGTTCAAGTCGCGCGTGGGGTAGCCAGGGCGGGAAGCCCAGTTCACTTCTCCGCAGGGATGGCCGGGGATGGGAACCCAGGAATCCATCAACAGGGTGTTATACCCGCGACAGAAGCTCTTCCAGGCCCAAGCGGGCGTCCCCCCGTGACCCCAAAGGTGGTCGGTGTCGAGCACTGCCACCTTCCTGCCGTCCCAGTCGGGAGGGTCTTGCCGGAAGTAATCACCATCATCGGACCCGGGCGAGACCCAATCGCACGGGCTTTC
>JARLGN010000618.1 GCA_031292775.1 Acidobacteriota bacterium
CACCAAAACCCAGTTGGGAATGTCCCACGTCCCGCAGGTTTCACGGCACCAACGCTCCGGCTCAGCGTCGTGCACGGTGACGCGATTGATGACCACATCAATTCCCAGGTCGCGTTTGATGCGCGAACCCAGCAGGCGGGGCTCAACGCGCTCGATGAATTTATTAGTGCGCTCACCCGGGCGGTCCTCATCGTGTATTTCCGGAATGTTGATGGCATCCACGCGGCCGCGCAACTGCTGCAGCTCGTGCAGAGAGGCTTCCAGCGCCTCGGGCTTGGCCGCGGCGGGCGGAACCACCTCAAACATCGTCATCGGAACGGCCGGATGTAGTAGCGCTTCCTGAAAACCCATGTGAGTATTATCCGCAGATTACCCAGATTTCACAGATTACGAAAGCTGAAAACAATAAGCAAGGCAGGTGCAAAGCTCACCCATCGGAGAACAGACGTCCGGAGACACCACGGATTCCCACACGCTTGTCGCCAATGAAGAGTGGCGCTTCATGTTTTCTCTCTCTACTGATTTGCCCTTAATCTGCGAAATCTGCGTAATCTGAGGACCGAAGTGTTGCTACGCACCCTGCAGGAAGTCGCGGATCTTCTCAAAGTCCTCGCGCAGGATCTTTTCCTCGCGGGGATTGCGCAGGACGTATGCAGGGTGGACGGTGGCGAGTGCTCTGGTGGATCCAAAGTCGTAAAATCGGCCGTGTATTTTGGTGATGCCTTCTTTAATGCCCAGCACGGTGCGGACGGCGGGCGCGCCCAGGCAGCAGACCAAGCGGGGTTTGATGGCCTCAATCTGTCGGTAGAGGAAGGGCGAGCAAGCCTCCACTTCGTCCGTCTCGGGCGTGCGATTACCCGGCGGCCGGCACTTGACGACGTTGCAGATGTAAACGTCCTGACGCTTCAGTCCCACAGTCTCCATCATGCGGTTCAGAAGCTTGCCCGCCCGGCCCACAAACGGCAACCCTTGTTCGTCTTCATCAGCGCCCGGCCCCTCCCCAACGAACACCAACTCAGCGTGAGGATTGCCATCGCCAAAGACGATGGTCTTGCGAGTGGGCGCCAGTTTGCAGCGGCGGCAATCACCAAGATCCTGGCGAATTTGTTCCAGCGTTTCCGGGCCGGAACGACGCGCGGGCGCTGCGTCAAATAAACTCACGACGGGCATCGGTGGGCGAATGACGGCGGTCACCGGGACTGGTGGAACTGCCGGCTTGAGTGGAGTCGGAGTGGGAGCAGTGGCAGTGCGGGTCGGCGCGGGTGACAGAGCGTGTTTTGGCGGGTCTGCCGCCATGGGCTGCGGAGGCCGGGCCGCTTCAAGAATGGGGGCCGATCCCGTCGTTGTTGGTTTACGACGGTAAAAGCCCTCAATGCCGAGTTCCTGGTAGAACTCCAGCCAAGCCGTCAATTCTTTACGTGTCTCGTTGTTCATATTTGAAGGTCGGTCTATTGTTTCCGGGAGGACCCCCTCACCCGGCCCGCCCCGGCTGATGAAAACACCGGTTGCTGCCCACCCTCTCCCCCAAGGGGGCGAGGGGTGTAAATCAAAATTACAGCGGACTCCTCACTTGTCGCTGCCTGAGCGATTCGCGACCGCGGACCTCGGACTTCAGACCCCGGACTTTCTTCTTATCTCCACCACTTGATCCAGCACGCGGTTGGCGACTTCGAATTTGCTCATCTTTTCCAGTGCGATGTTGCGACCATCGGGGAATAGCAGCGTAACGATGTTGGTGCCCACGTCGAATCCCGCCCCGTTTTGGCTGACGTCATTTGCCACAAGCAGGTCCAGATTTTTGGCATGTAGCTTGGCCGTAGCATTTTCAATCAACTGCGCTGTCTCGGCGGAAAAGCCCACGATGATCTGCCCGTCCCGGCGGTGACGCGAAATTTCTGCGAGGATGTCCGTCGTGGGTTCAAGCGTCACGACCGGGGTGCCCTGCTGCTTCTTGATCTTTCCCTCGTGGACCGTTCCTGGACGAAAATCAGCGACGGCGGCTGCCATCACGACGACAGTGGCTTTACCCGCGTGGCGGAGAACAGCTTCCGCCATTTCATTGGCCGTCCGCACGCGTTCAAACGTGTGGGCTGCGGGCGGATCCTCGCGCGTTGGGCCGCTAACAAGTACAACTTGCGCGCCACGACGGCGGCTGGCTTCAGCGATCGCGTAACCCATTTTCCCGCTTGAACGGTTGCTGAGGTAGCGAACCGCGTCCAGAGGTTCTTCCGTGGGGCCTGCCGTTACCAATACCACTTCGCCTTTCAAATCCTCGCTGAGACCCAGGGTTTCAAATACAGATTGCGCGATGAGTTGGGGATCTGCCAAACGGCCGGCGCCCGTCATGCCGCACGCAAGATAGCCATCATCGGGATTTACCACGCGCACGCCGCGACGGCGCAAAGTCTCGAGGTTTTGCTGGGTGGCCGCATGGTCCCACATGTTGACGTTCATGGCAGGAGCAACAATCAGCGGAGCTTTAGTGGCCAGGCAAAGAGTGGTCAGAAAATCGTCAGCAATACCATTGGCCATCTTGGCGAGAACATTGGCGGTGGCGGGAGCAATCACCAGGGTATCGATCGATTGCGCCAGTGCAATATGTTCAATGGCACTCTCCACATTGCTCGCACCTGCGGCACCGCCGAACATCTCGGTGATAACCTTGTGCCCGGAGAGCGCGGCGAAAGTGAGGGGAGTAATGAATTCACACGCATTGCGCGTCATCACCACCTGCACTTCCAGTCCCTTCTCCTGGAGAAGGCGCAGCAATTCCGCCGCCTTGTATGCAGCGATTCCTCCCGAAACGCCTAAGGCAATTCGCATAAGGTCCTAGTCAGCAGACGGTAGACGGCATACAGTAGACTGGGTTGCGGGACTCATCCTTTGGTGCCGAACTTTGTTTCCCGTCCACCGTATTCTGTCTGCCGCCTACTGAATCCTGTCTCCTCTTACTTTGCTGCCCTTTTCTTGGTGGTCTTTTCTAGTGACGCCAAGCTTACGAATTCAATCGGTACCAGCCCCGCGCCAACTTCCTGCTGCGCCACCCGCGTCGGCCGCTTTGAGGGGCTCTGAATCAGGGGTTTGGCGCCTGACTGTAACTGCCTTGCGCGCCTGGCTGCGACAAGGATGAAACGGAATTTGCTATCCAGGTTTTGAGGTATTTCCATGCGACATTATCCTCCAAAGGATTCAATAATTTTCTCCGCCCGCCTGGCCTGACTGGGGCGACGGAAGCGAGCCGCGCGAACAATCGCCCGCAGCGCCTGGACTGCGTCTTTCAGGTGGTCGTTCACCACCAGGTATTCGTACTCAGGCCAGTGGGAAATTTCCTTGCGTGCCGTTTGCAATCTGCGTTCAATATCTTCCGGTGTGTCCGAGTGGCGGTCGCAAAGCCGCCGCGACAACTCCTGGAATGACGGCGGCAGAATAAAGATACTGACTGCTTCCGGCAGACGCTTGCGAACCTGCTGATGTCCCTGCACATCGATATCGAGCAGGATGTCCAAACCAGCTTCCTGGGCGGCGAGCAGTTGCTTGTGCGCCGTGCCGTAGAGATGCCCGTAAACGTCCGCCCATTCCACAAACTCCCCGCGCGCGACCATACCTTTGAAAACCCTGGGTGACACGAAAAAGTAATCCCGGCCGTTCTTTTCCGTAGCCCGCGGCGCCCGCGTGGTGTAGGAGACGGAGAAGCACAGGCCCGGCGAATGGGCCATCAGGTGCTTGATCAGTGTCGATTTCCCCGAGCCCGACGGCGCCGATATTACGATGATGGTGCCTCGCGACATTGGAGTTTTGTTTTTCTTGGCCACGTTAAACCCAGTGACAAGTGACGAGTGACAAGTGATGAGCAAGCAGAAACATGCCAAAGGGAGTCCTGTCTGTTTGCTTGTCACTCATCACTTGTCACTCGTCACTTTTGTTTTCACTCGATATTCTGCGCTTGCTCGCGCAGTTTTTCGATTTCCGTCTTCATCTCGATTGCCTGCCGGGTAATCTCCAGTCCCACTTCCGGGACATCGGTGGTCTTGGAGAGCAGCGTGTTGGCCTCGCGATTCATTTCCTGTAACAGAAAATCGAGTTTCTTCCCCACTTCCGAACTCTCTTGTAAAAGATGCCGAATCTGGTCCAGGTGGCTTTGGAATCGCGTCAACTCTTCGGCAATGTCGGAGCGCGATGCAAGGTATGCCACCTCCTGTGCCAGGCGTCCACCATCCATCTCCCCGCTGCCGGCAAGATCGCGAATGCGTCCTTCCAACCGCTGTTTGTAGAATTGCGGGGCCTTTTCCGCAAGGTGGGAGACGGCGCCGCGCAGCGCTTCCAGCCGCGCAAATCGTGATAATAGGTCACGTTCCAGCGATTCGCCTTCGCGGGCGCGCATATCGTTCAACTTCTCCAGTGCTTGCGCTACTGCGCCTTCCATAACCTGGCGAATGCGATCGAGTTCCTCC
>JARLGN010000619.1 GCA_031292775.1 Acidobacteriota bacterium
CGACCAAGCAATTCCTTGGAACCAACTCCGTAGAGCAAAGGCGGAGTCGTCTGCCCAAGGTACTTCTTGAGACGATCAGGATAGGACGTGTCACTCCGGCTGATCACCCAGAGTCCGCCTCTTTCCCACCTCTCAGCCATCAGTGCGAGAGCGGCACCGCGATCCAGCAGATGCGTGACACGAATGGAATCCACTTCGGCGGATGCAAACCCCTCAAGCTTGAGCCGCGAATCTGTGCATAACAGGTCCCCCGGCCGTAAAGCTTGGCTCCTTAGCCACGATGCCAAGGCATTGTACTGCCGGAGGCCGAGGGGCTTTACACCGTTGCTACCCCTCTGTCCAAGTTCTGCACAAAGCAGCAGAACTGCCTGTGTATCCGGCGTCAAAGTCGGCTCCATCTAAATCTCCTATTCACTATTTTCCGATGAACTGTCCGCAAGTGCAAATGGGTAGACGTGTCCACTCCCGGCCTTGCGGAGCCCAACCGTCAGAACCGTAAGCGTCCATCTAGAATCTACCATATCATCAATCAACAAGACGGGCTCCGGACTTACCATGGCCCCATCTACATCGAAAGCCCCCACGATATTTTGAACTTGGTGGAAGCTGTTGGTCTGTGTCTTCTGGGGCTCAGTGTCCTCTATTTTCCGGATACATCCTACAAATGGAATCCCCAATCGGCGGGCGAGCCGTCGCGCGAAGTCCGGGACAAGAGTTTGATGCTGCCTCGATGGGACACAGGTCAACCAACTTGGTGGAGGGTCGGGCCTCCAACGATTCCCAATCAAACGCGTGGCTGCCTCGACAAGTTGATCATCAAAATGGTGGTCCTGCTGCTTCCCGCGCCGCACAAGCGCCCCGAGGCCAGGATCGCCCCAGAGGCAGAGTGCCCGCCCCTCCAGCGCCTGGTACTCCGGTGCAATATTTCCTTTCATCACTGCATCGGAGAAGCCAGAGGGCCACTTCTTGCGCGGCAGGATAACGTTCTCCAAACGATTGAGGAATTCCGCCGCTGCCTGAGCAAGGTCCCTCGGGTAGTCTTCCGGTAAGAGCTGGCCCACGCAGTTTGCGCATTTGCCGCAAGGTACGGCACTTGGATCGTTGAGCTCCTGGGCGAGAAACTGCATCAGACAGGTGCGCTTGTTCATATAGACGCCCATTTGTGCCTGCTCTTGCCGACGCAAATTCGTAATCCGTTCGATTCGCTCCGTTGGCATTTGCCAATGCACAGGGTTTAAGACGTATGCCGAGCTCCGTCCAGACAGGATCTTTTGAATTGGTGCCGGCGATTCGAGCAGCAGGAACTTCAGAATCTTCTCGATCTTCCCTTTCGATTGATTCACGCGCTGCTGGAGATTCGGCACCGTCAGCGCACTGTTTGCGGCCCGCATCGTTGCCAGACATTGCTCCACCTCCCCGATGGTTGGGAAGGCCGTCCGGATGAAGTAATCAGCAATATCGTCGTCTTCTTCTCCGTTCAAGAGAACGCCGTAAGCGTCATCGACCGCGCGCCCGGCTCGCCCCACCTGCTGGTAGTAGTGTACAACAGAGGTGGGCCGCTGGAAGTGAATGACGAATCCGAGGTCCGGCTTGTCAAAACCCATTCCCAAAGCAACCGTAGCCACCAGCGCCTTCACTTCATTGTTGAGCAGCCGGTTTTCCAAGGCTTCCCGCTGCCCTGATTCCATGGCACCATGATAAGGCTCTGCGTCGATACCTTGGGACTTGAGCCATTCCGCCAGGCGTTCCGAGTCATGAACAGTAAGCGTGTAGACGATGCCGCTTCCACGCAGGCTGGGAAGAACGTTTGCAAGCCAAGCCATCCGCTCCACCTGCGTGCGAAGGTAGATGTTCTGGAGGCTTAGGGTGGCGCGGGTCAAGGGACCCCTTTGGACCTCCAAGTTCGGTCCGAGCTGATCCACGATATCTGTCACGACCCGGTCGTTGGCGGTTGCTGTTGTGGCCAGCACCGGGATGTTGTGGGGAAGGGCTTTCAGTATCCTGACGATCCTCTGGTAGTCGGGCCGGAAGTCGTGGCCCCAGTCGGAAATGCAATGGGCCTCGTCAACGACGAAGAGGCCAACCTTGTCGGCAATAGGAAGGAGGCATCGATTAACAAAGTCGTCATTGGAAAGTCGCTCCGGAGATATCAATAGCACGTCAAACTGGTCTTGCCGCAATCCCTCTTCAATTCGCAGCCAATCCTCCTGGTTGCTGGAATTGATCGTCTCCGCTTTGACTCCAATGTTTCGTGCGGCCGCGATTTGGTTCCTCATCAGCGAAAGGAGAGGCGAAATCAGAAGCGTGCACCCGGCCCCCTTACCGCGGAGGAATTTTGTGGCGAGAAAGTAAACTATGCTCTTACCCCACCCGGTTCGCTGAACGACCAAGAGGCGCGAGCGCCTTTCAACCAAGGCGGAGATTGCCTCCCATTGTCCATCGCGGAACTCGGCATCAGGATTCTGGAGAGCTGTACGGAGCAGAGTGATCGCTTGTGTTCGCATATTGGGCCGCTCGCAGCGGGGTCAGTAATTATGCCCCTAAAAGGGAAATTTACAGCGCGGGGAGCAGAGATTACTTCAAGTGAGGCTATCGGTCAACATGCGATCCAAGTAAGCCGGAAAACCCCTTTCAAGAACTGGTTAGGCTCCCTTCTCTCTGGCCAGGACAAGTCTGGAGGGAAATGCCAGTCGGGGCAAAAGCATCCAATTCGGCAAACGGGGGCCCACACGTGTGCGCGACCACCATCGATCCGGTGCTTGAGTGCCCGTCGGCACGCTGCAGTCCGCGAAGCCTTATATGTCCAGGACCTTGGTACGGAAGATGGCTCCGGAAACAATTCCAGCGATGCTGGGAACAATAAGGAACATCCACACTTGCGAGATGGCTTTGCCGCCCACCAGAATCGCCGGGCCCAGACTGCGGGCAGGGTTCACCGAGACTCCGGTGATGTTGATCCCGAAAATGTGGATCACCACCAGCGTGATGCCGATTGCCAACCCGGCCATTTGCGTGGGTGCTCCGCCCTGCGTTGAACCCAGGATGACGATCACAAAAAGCAGGGTCGCAACGAATTCGAAGACCATGGCGGCAGAGAGGCCATATCCTGCCTGGTAGCCATCACCCCAGCCGTTCTGACCTAAACCGCTGCTGGCGAGCATGTATCCGCCTAAAAGGCCTTTGGCGATGACCGCCAGAACGGCAGCCGCGGCGATTCCACCAAGGATTTGGCCAACAATATAGCCGACCAGGTCTTTAGCCGTCATGCGGCCGGCCGTGAAGACCCCCAAGCTGACCGCCGGGTTAATGTGGCATCCCGAGACGGGACCAATTCCATAAGCCATCGCGATGAGCGCAAAACCGAAGGCAAAGGCGATACCCAGATGGCCCACGGCCGGGCCAGATACTACAGCGGTCCCACAACCGAAAAGTACCAGCGTGAAAGTACCGATGAATTCCGCCACGTATTTTTTCATAAGGCACCTTTACTCCTCTCTCGATATGTTAGGTTGGCTGCAGGAAGCGCAGCTTTACGCCTCGCACTGGCTCAACACTGATGCCACTCGAAATCATCAACGGGTCATTAGCTCGTGCTCTACACGGCTTTAAGTTCCGCCGCGCAGTGGGGACAGCGGGTGGCTTTAAGCGCAATGCCGCCGGAAATGCAATAAGGACATTCCTTGCTGGGCGGCGCGGGGGGCTCCGGCTGCGGCTTTAGCACCCGGTTCAACTGCTTCACCAGCAGGAAGACGACGAAGGCCACGATCACAAAATCGATGACCGTGTTGAGGAAGGCGCCGTAACTGACCACGGCCGCCCCCGCCTTCTTGGCATCCGCCAGCGAGTCGTAGTGTGTTCCCGACAGGTTGATGAAAAGGCTTGAAAAATCCACGTGCCCCAGGACGAGCCCTATTGGCGGCATAATGATGTCATTCACCACGGAGCTGACGATCCTCCCGAAGGAGGCGCCAATGATGATGCCGACAGCCATATCAATCACGTTTCCACGCATCGCAAATTCTTTGAATTCCTTCAGCATGTTCTCCCCCTTGAAGTAATGGACCAGTATTGTTCGATCGCCCTTGTGGGCCTTTCCCTGGGCTCACTTCGCGCCGTGACCGAAAACCAACCGAAGGCCCGTGGAGAGCAGCAGGTCATTCGACTTCTTCCCCGACGGCGGATCGCTGAGATAATAATCGTTGAAAGAGGTCTGCCAACTCAAGAACTTCGTGAGTTTGGTAACCAGGCCCGCGCTAAACGTACTGCGGAAATCCCCCGTGGAACTCATGTTGGGGTAGAAAAACAGTGATTCGTTAAAGGCCGAGGAGGCGAGGAACTTGTGGGAAAAGGTTTCGCCCAGCAGGACTTCAGCGGAAGAGCGATTGAAGGTCGTGAAGAACTCCCGGTTGAAGGTGCCGCCGAACAGCACGTCAAACGTCGTCCGATTGTTCTTGATGGCATGGCAGCCGCCGCCCGCGCCAATCACCGTCCGCAAATCGAGGTCCTGGAAGCGGTCGTTGAACAGATCCACGGTGCCGAAACCGAAGGCCTTGTTGCTCACGTTCAGGTCGTAACGGACTCCC
>JARLGN010000620.1 GCA_031292775.1 Acidobacteriota bacterium
AGGGGAATCAGTGAGAATCCGTAGAGGAACATGACCTCGTTGAACGACCAATCCTGCAGGCGTGGAATTTTCGAGAACAGAACCAGTACAAATCCAAACCCCAACACCGTGGCCGCCATCGACGAAAAGGAGGCGATGATGAAGTCCGCTTTGTACGCCAGGCGAACTTTTGCATACTGCGCGAAGTAACGGACAAACAAACGGAAGTGTCTCTTCATCTCCCTCCTTTCTTTCCTAACGTGCACCGATGGCAGTCGATATGGCTGTTAGACCCGGCGATAACCCTGCGCCGGGATCTACACTTTTACGCTTTGCCTTCTGACATGCGCTTGCTGCCCCGCCGTTACCCTCCCTGGATGATTACTTTCCGTGTTGACCAGCGCCACAGGCCGTCGCCAATCGCCATTAGAATCACCACCCAGAAAATCTGTATTCCGATGGCGCGCGCCAGACCGCCTCCGTTCAGCTTGCCCAGATAAATCAACATGGGTACGTAGCTGATGTATTCAAAGGGCATCACACTGAGGATTTTCTGGAAAATGTGCGGGAAAAAGGTCATGGGCAAAAGGAGCCCGGAGAACAATTCCAGCAGAAAGAACTTGGCGCGCATCAATCCCAGAATCGACTGCAAACGCAGGGCGAAAGTACCTACGGCAAAGTTGATGGCGGCGACAATCAGGAAGCTCAGGATGACGCTTACAAAGAATGCTCCTGCGTGCCCGAAGCCGGCGGGCAGGCGCAAAGGATAAACCAAAAACAGCACCAGGGCAGTGGGGATGGTCAGCAGGGCCAGGCGGAATACCGATTCCCCCGCCGCCCGCGACACATACATCAACTGAATATTCACCGGCTTGATCAAGTCCATCGCCAGACGGCCTTCTATGACCTGGTAGGCAAGGTCCTGGTCAATCGTGTTGAAATAGAACGACCGGATGATCCATCCGACGCCGATATAGGTCAGAAGGTGGGCAAAGTCGAAGCCTTCAATCGAAGCGCTGTGCTCGTAGATGGCCTTCCAGATAAAGTAGTACACCGACACATAAATAAAGTAGGTGACGATTCCCGTAACGTACCGCAACCGGAAAGCAAGGGTGTTCACAAAGCCCACGCGGGCAAATGCCAGGCAAAGCCGGGCCGTCCGTGCAAAGGCAGGGGAATACCGGTTATTGGGAACGGCGATGGCGATGCCGGGGGGCGCCATCAGATCACCTCGCCGCTCAAATAGATGCGTTTGACGATTTCTTCGATGGGTTCCTCTTCCACCAGGAGGTCGCGCACTTGCAGGGTGTTCACAATCTGGCGGATCACGTTAGCGCTGGAGTGCTCGCCGCGGTCAAAGCGGATCACGTAGGTGAGATCGTCGACGCGCTGGCAGACGATGCCGTCAGTTTCAATCTGCGCCAGGCGCGGAACCTGCGAGCGGTCTTTCAGGAAGAATTTCACCTGATTGTACTTGGCCAGGCGCGCCTTCATCTGCTCCAGGTCGCCATCGAAAAGGATGCGTCCCTTGTCGATGATAACGATGCGCCTGGAAAGCTCTTCAATGTCGGAAAGATCGTGCGTGGTCAACAACACGGTGGTGCCTTCCGTCCGGTTAATCTCCTTCAGGAATTCGCGAATGCGCTCCTTGGCCACCACGTCAAGCCCAATGGTAGGTTCATCCAGGAAAAGCACGGGCGGATTGTGGAGCAGCGATGCTGCCAAATCACAGCGCATGCGTTCGCCCAAGCTCAGCTTGCGGACCGGCGTGTGCAAATATTCTTTCAGGTTGAGTATTTCGCTGAAAACATCCAGGCGCTGCTGATAGTCCTGATCGGAGATTTCGTAGATCTCTTTGAGCAGCTTAAAGGATTCAATAACCGCAATATCCCACCACAGTTGGGTCCGCTGGCCGAAAACCACGCCAATGTGTTTCGTGTAATGGCGGCGCTCGCGGTAGGGGACAAATCCATTGGAAACCACGCGCCCGCCCGTGGGTGACAGGATGCCAGTGAGAATCTTGATGGTGGTTGACTTCCCCGCGCCATTGGCTCCGATGTAACCCACCATCTCGCCGGGCTCGATGGAAAAGCTGATGTGGTCCACCGCATGGACGGTCATGTATTCGCGGACAAAGAGGTTTTGTAAAGCGCCCAGAACGCCTTCGCGCCGTCGAAAAGTTCGGAATTCCTTGACCAGATTCTGGACTTCAATAATCGGCGGCATGATGAGAAATCTTCCTCACGGGATGGGCGACAAACACGGAACCCACAGTTTTGATTCTAGCAGAGTGCGGTTTGTTACAGGGCGCGGCTGAAAACCTCGACCAGGAGATGATTTGAATCTATTACCCTCCGCCCTTGGCAGCATAGACGCGAGAATAGCCGTTAGCGGTATCCGAAAGCCCGTGTAACGGGCGTCTTCATTTCACTCGTGTCCAAATTAGCAGACGCTCCCAGTGGACCACGCGGGACCGCTCTCAGCCATTATGAATTCGACATCGAAACTAAAAATACATTTCCCCTCGCCCCCTTGGGGGAGTCCGATTTCCGGACCCCGATGGGGCCCATCGGACCCCAGCAATCGGGGAGGGGGGACCGCAAGGCGGAGGGGGCCCCACGTTCTGCTTGTCGTGGGGGTGAGGGGGTCTTTACCAAAATGGAATTCGTTTGACAGAGCCGCAAAATCAACGCAAAAGGAAAAAGTGAAATGCCCTGAGCCTCAAGAGCATCTCAGCAGGCCCCAGAGTTTTTGACCCCCTCACCCGTCCTGCCCCGGCTGATGAAAACGCCGGTTGCAGTCCACCCTCTCCCCCAAGGGGGCGAAGGATCTACATATCCTCTATCTCCGCTGGAAACAGGTTGGCTTGACCGCCAGTGTGAGAATGACCCCCAGCTTCCCCGCTTAGCGAGCGCTTGTGCTGCACCTCATTCCAAACCTGACGGCATCTGTTTTGGACACGAGTGAAATGACCGCACCCGCTACGCGGGCTGGCTGCAAACCACTCTTATCCTAGCACCTATGTCCCTTGGGGAAGCGTGGCGCAAAGCACCGGGTGAGGGGGTCCACCAAATCCAGATTGGGAGGTAATTTGCCGAACCCCATCAAGTGGACAGCATTACCTTCGACTCTTTGACTTTCAACTTTCGACTTTCAACTATCGACTGCTCTTCCCCCTCACTCGCCGATAACTTTGATCAACACCCGTTTGCGGCGTTGGCCATCGAATTCGGCGTAGTAAACCTGCTGCCAGGGGCCGAAGTCGAGCTTGCCGTTGGTGACCGGCACTATGGCCTGGTGCCCCACCAGCAAGCTCTTCAAGTGGGAATCACCGTTGTCCTCGCCCGTGTGGTGGTGCTGGTAATCGGCGCGGAAGGGCGCCAGTTTTTCGAGCCACTCGTCGATGTCAGCGATCAGGCCGTCTTCCGCATCATTCACGTAGATGCCTGCGGTAATGTGCATGGCCGAAACCAGGATCAAGCCTTCCTTGATCTGCGACTTGGCCAGAGCCTTCTCAACATCCTCGGTGATGTTGATAAACTCCCGGTGTTTTTTCGTGTTGAACCAGAGATATTCGGTATGTGATTTCATCGCCTGCCCTCCTGGTTGTGTGAAGTGATCTATTCAGCGAGCTTACCTCAGCGAACGCCTGCGGAGGCTGGGCGCCGGAACTTCGGAGGATAGCAGAGTTTGACCATCGGCGTCGCACCGGAGGATTTCGGGTCGACGCCACTCCAAGGCGGTTCGGTGTGATTCGTGCTTGTGGTAGGCTTAGGTTCCAACCGGAAGATGTTCGAAATGCGGGCGGGTTTTACGGTGCATGAAATCCACCGCCCGGGCATGCTCCCGTTCTTGTTCAGCTCTGTGCCGGTGAAGAAACTGTTGCAGCAGTTGTTTGCTCAGCCTTCAAGAACTCAGTTACACGGAGGCGCACATGACGATTTCATTTTCACGCCGGAATTTTTTACAGGCGGCCGCTGGGGTTATGAGTATTGCCCGCGCAAGGCTGCGGAGCTTTGCGCGAGGGGGGATTCCCTTTGCGCGCGCTTCAGTTTCTGAATCGAAAGAAGTTGGTCGCCTGTTTCCGGCCGATCTGCCGGACGCCAAGTGGCAGGAGTTCCGGGCAGCGGGTTATTCAAACCCGGTCACAGGCATCGTCTATCGAAACGCGCCAAGTTTCATTGGATTCGAAGACAGACCCCGGCCTGTCTCGGGGGTGCCCCTGGGGGGCATCGATACGGGCGGTCTCTACTTGGAGGGGTTTGGGGCCTTTGGGTACAGCTCGATCTTCAACAATTACGTTCCCCCCGGCGGCCCTTTAAACAGACCCTTCCTGGGCATTGGAATCGGGGGGCAGACGCATGTACTGACCACGGGTAAAACCAAGAATTATGCCGGGAGGAACCGGTCCAGCCTTGGGCCGGTTTTGTCTTTCGCCGGAGCCACAGGAACAGCGAAGACGATTGACTACTGGGGCCATTATCCTATCGTGGATATGCAGTACAAGACGGGAGCACCGGTAGAAGTCAGCCTGCGGGCCTGGGCCCCATTTATACCTGGCGATGCCCAAACCTCCAACACGCCCGGAGCAGTGTTTGAGATTCACTTGACGAACAACGGATCTTCGCGGCAGGCGGGCACACTGGCCTTTAGCTTTCCGGGCTTCGGGAAGCACCGCACAAGGGATGAAGTGATTGGCTGGTTCAATCTCCCTAAAGAGATCGAGCTTCCGGCGCCTCACATCGAGCGCCGCCCCGCGCCGGCGGATCTTTCCGGGGTGTGGGTGGAAGAAAAGGCATGGGGGATGAGCTACGTGTTGGCGGCGCTGGACGAAAAAAGCATCCGCGTGGGCGGTGAACTGGGAACAGACGGGATCAAGTGGGCGATGATTGAGAAGGGGCTGCCGGAGATCGCCCAGGATGACGGCGGTTCGTCGTTGGCGGTGGACTTCAGCCTGGAGCCGGGACAAGAGAAGGTGGTGCGATTGATTCTGGCCTGGTACGCGCCGGAGTGGGAGGGGAATGGCAATCCCGGGACAGGCGGTCGCCCGATTCTAACTAAGTCTGGCGGTCGCCTGGTTTCTTACTCGACCGGAAAGCGTTTCACCCACATGTATGCTTCCCGGTTCGCCAACGCGGGGGAGGTGGCTGACTTCCTGGCCCGCAATCATCAGTCGCTGCTGGACCGGGTCATCGCCTGGCAGTCGGTGATCTATAACGACAAGGAGCTTCCAGGCTGGCTGGCGGATTCGCTCATCAACGCCTTTTACTATTATGCTCCTTGCTCCCTGTGGGCGCAGGCCAAGCCTCCGATTGGCGATTGGTGCAAACCGGAGGATGGGTTATTTGCCATGATCGAGTCCCCCCGTGCCTGCCCGAACGTCTCAACCCTGCCTAACATCACCATGATGGGTCCATTTATGGAGTACTTCTTCCCGGATTTGGCGGTTTCGATCATGCGATCCTTCAAGGCTGCCCAGAAAGAAAACGGTGATGTGCCTTGCTTGCTCGGCCATTGGGCAGACCCGGCTACACCTGCGAGCTACGGCTACCAGGAGGTCATGAACGGGGCCAACTACCTGCTGCAACTGGACTGTCACTGGAAGGTGACGGGCGACGAGGAGTTCTTGAAAGAATTCTATCCTTCGGCCAAGCAAGCACTCGAGTACTCGTTTAACCGGCGTCCGGATCTGGGTCTCTCGCAGATCGTCGCCATGCCTCCCTACGAGTCGGGCACAGCCAATGAGCTCGAATGGTATGAGGATCGCCGCGTGTGGGGCTATGTGGTCCACCCGGGCGGTTACCGGATGGCGGCCGCCGAGATGCTGCGGGAATGGGCAGTAGAGATGGGGGACACCGAGCATGTGAAGAGACTGGATGCGCGGCTGGAGGCGGGAAAAGAGGCCATGGAGAAATACCTCTGGAGGGGCGACCACTATCTGGTCTATAACGATCCTCAGAACGGCAAGCAATTGGATGCTTTCTTTTCCGCCCAACTGAACGGGCAATTCTGGGCGCGGCTGCATGGAGTAACGCCGGTCTTTCCGAAACAGAACGTGGCCACGGTGCTGGCGGTGTTGAGAGACAAGGTGTGC
>JARLGN010000621.1 GCA_031292775.1 Acidobacteriota bacterium
CATCTGCGCGCGCATCGGTGCCGCGCCGGTGTGTGCCAGGACCTGGCGCTTTCCCCCTGCGAAAACAGTTGCCCGTTGCACATGAACATTCCGCGCTTCCTCCAGCTTTACAAGGAAGGGCGGCTGGACGAAGCGTTTGAATCCGTCATTCTCGATAATCCCCTGCCGGCCTCCACGGGACGGGTCTGCCAGCACCCTTGCGATAATCGTTGCCGCCGTCACTCCGTGGACGAAGCTGTGAACATGCGTGAGGTGCATCGGCTCATTGCGGACTCCATCTTCCTCTCCGAGCGTTTTGATGATATGGCCGGTCGCATTGCGGCGCACAAGATGGCGCCCACGCGCAAGAAAATTGCCGTGGTGGGAGCTGGGCCCACGGGCCTGACCGCGGCGTTCTACCTCTCGCTGTTTGGTCACGAAGTTACGGTTTATGAGTCCCATGCGGAGGCGGGAGGAATGTTGCGGTTTGCGCTTCCCGAATACCGCTTGCCCAAGAACGTGCTCGCCAAGGAAATCGAGTTGATCAGCCGCCTCGGCGTCAAGTTTGAGTTCAACAAGAGCGTGGGAACAGACATTTCCCTGAACGACCTCGACATGAGTTTCGACGCGGTGTTTCTCTCAATCGGCACCTGGAAAGAGGCGTGGGTTTACCTACCCGGAACCGAATTGAAAGGTGTAATGCCGGCCCTGCCATTCCTGGAGGGCATCGCCAAGAACGAGCCTGTACCCCTGGGGCAGCGAGTGGCGATCATTGGCGGCGGTAATGCCGCCATCGATTCCGCTCGCACGGCCTTGCGCAAAGGCGCGACGGTCACTGTAATTTACCGCCGCGAGCGCAAAGACATGCCCGCGATCCATGAAGAAGTGGAGGCCGCCGAGCAGGAAGGCGCCCACTTCGCTTTTCTGGCTACTCCCCACCGCATTGTGGGAGAGAATGGTGCGGTCAAAGCCATTGAAGTTCTTAAAACACGGCTGGGTGAGTTCGATTCCTCCGGCCGGCGCAGCCCCATTGCCACCGAAGAAATCCAAAGCTTTAAATGCGACACAGTGATTCTCGCCGTGGGCGAAGCGGTGGACCGCGACTTTTGTAAGGCGTCCGGCCTCAGTATTCATGAGAACGGGACCTTGGTGTACGACCGCTACACGCTGGAAACCAGCCGCGAGAAATTCTATGCTGGCGGCGACTTGATTTCCGGCGCTTCCAACGTCTCAAACGCGATGGGATATGGGAAAAAGGCGGCGCGCTTTATCGACCAGCGGCTCATGGAAGAGGTGCGAGCCCAGGAGTTCCTGCCGCATTTCGAGTATGACCAGATTTCTCCGGAGCACGTCAGTGAGAGCCCGCGTCATCACCCTCACCCGCTGCCTGCCAAACAGCGGGTAAAGGACTTTGAAGAATCGGTGCTGGCGCTGACGGCCGAGGAAGCTGTGGAAGAGGCCAGCCGCTGCCTGCGCTGTGACATTAAGGAAAACGGCGTGGTGCCGAGTCACAAGTAGGAAGGGAAGTCTTCAGTTGTCAGTTATCAGTGAAACCAGTGCCTGAGAACTGATGACTGATTCCTGATGACTGAGAACTTGTTAAGGAGACATTGACATGCCTCAAGAGATTTCGGTTCGCATTGATGGTGAGCTTTGTCGGGCCAGTGAAGGCCAGACGATTCTGGACGTGGCGCGCGCCAACAAGAAGTTCATCCCCACCCTCTGCTTCCTTGAGGGGCTTACTCCATCGGGTTCCTGCCGCTTATGTCTGGTCGAGGTCGCCGGAGTCGGACGCCTGCTTCCGGCTTGCACCACTCCCATTCAGAACGGCATGTCGGTGAATACCAATTCCGAAAAACTCCTGCGGCATCGCCAGACCGTAATGGAGTTCCTGCTGCTTGAGCGCAACCATTATTGTTCCATCTGCGTCTGCAACAATCACTGCGAGTTGCAGGCCATGGCCCAACGCCTGGGAGTGACCCACGTCCGCTTCCCTTACAACTATCCCAAGCTGCCCGTGGATGTTTCGCATGAACGCTACATCCTGGACCACAACCGCTGCATTCTCTGCACGCGCTGCGTGCGGGTGTGCGCGGAGGTGGAAGGGGCGAATGTGTGGGAAATCAGCGGCCGGGGCATCAACTCGCGCCTGGTTGCGGAACTGAATCAGCCGTGGGGGGACTCGAAAGCCTGCACCAAGTGCGGCAAGTGTGTGCAGGTGTGCCCCACCGGGGCGCTGGCGGAAAAAGGCCTTGGCGTGGAAGAAATGGCCAAGAGCAATGAGAACATTAAGTGGCTTGCTGCCAAACGCGGAGTTCACGCATAAGGTGGCGCCGGGCTTTAGCCCGGCACTGGACCGGCGCCGACCTCAAGGTCGGCGCTACATGGAATGGGGAGTTCACGCATGAAGAAAGCCAAAGTGGCTACGTTGTGGCTTGACGGATGTTCCGGCTGCCATATGTCGATTCTGGATATTGACGAGGCTATTGCCGCAGTGGCGCAAAAGGCCGACATCGTGTTTGGCCCGCTGGTCGATGCCCAGGTGTTTCCCGAGGACGTCGATGTGACCCTCGTCGAGGGCGCCGTCAGCAGTCAGCACGACTACGAACAAATCAAGCAGGTTCGCGAGAACACGCGTCTGCTGGTGGCTTTGGGTGATTGCGCGGTGACCAGCAACGTGCCGGCAATGCGCAATCCCTTTCAGGTTAAGAAGCTGCTGGAGAGAATCTATGTCCAGGGGGTCGACACAAAGCCGGGCATACCTACCGAGGGTGTTCCCACGCTGATGAAGCGTGCCGTACCCGTGCATGAGGTGGTAAAGGTGGATTTGTTCGTGCCCGGTTGTCCGCCCCCTGCTGCCGCCATCGGTTTCGTGCTGGGAGAATTGCTGGAAGGGCGAATGCCCGATTTAAGTTCCAAAGTGAAATTCGGCTAGAGATATCTGGCCATCGGTTCATCGGGTCATCGCGCTATTGGGTTGTTGGGAGTTTGAGTCGTTTGTCACGATGATGGTCTCAGGCTTTTCAATGACCCGATGGCCAGATCGTCCGATGACCCGATTCCTTAAGAGGAGTTCCAGATGAGAAAGATCACAATTGACGCTGTCACGCGCATCGAGGGTCACGCCAAAATCTCGATCCAGCTTGATGATAGCGGGCACGTGACAGGCACACAACTGCACATAACCCAGGTGCGGGGATTTGAGAAATTCACTGAGGGCCGCCCCTACTACGAGATGCCCTCCATTACGGCGCGCATCTGCGGCATTTGCCCCGTCAGCCATTTGCTGGCTTCCTCCAAAGCCTGCGACGCCATTATGAGCGTCCGCATTCCTGAGACCGCCGCGCTGCTGCGTGAAGTTCTGCACTGCGGCCAATTCGTGCAGTCGCACGCGCTGAGCTTTTTCCACCTTTCCTCGCCGGACCTGTTGCTGGGATTCGACTCCGACCCCGCGCGCCGCAACGTGCTGGGAGTGCTGGAGAAGTTTCCGGAAATCGCCCGCGACGGAATTGCCCTGCGCAAGTTCGGGCAGGAGGTAATCTCCGGGCTTGCCAAGGAGCGCATTCATCCCTCTTGGACAGTCCCCGGCGGCGTAAACGCACCGCTGGACCCTGCCGTTCGCGAGAAGATTCTTGCCGGCTTGCCTGAAGCCAAAACTATCGTCAGGCGTACCCTGAAGTTCTTCAAGGGCGTGCTGGATCAGTTCAAGGAAGAGATCGAAAACTTTGGCAATGCCCCCACAATGTATGCGGGCTTGGTTGACCCCGCCGGAAAACTTCAGCTTTACGACGGCGGCATCCGCTTCAAAGACGCGGAGGGAAAGATCGTTGCCGACCACATTCCGGCAAGCGATTACCACAAATATATTGGGGAGGCCTCACTTACCAACTCGTACCTTAAGGCGCCCTATTACAAGCCTATCGGTTTTCCGGAAGGCGTTTACCGCGTCGGACCTCTGGGCCGGCTGAACGCGGCCAAGAGTTGTGGAACGCCTCTGGCCGATGCGGAGTTTACGGAATTCCACCAACGCTTGGGGAAGATCGTGCCCAGTTCCTTCCACTTCCACTATGCCCGGTTGATTGAAGCCCTCTATGGTGTGGAACGCCTGGAAGGGCTGCTGAATGATCCCGCGATTCTGGGCAAGCAGATTCGCGCCCACGCGGGCGTGAACAACCTGGAAGGCGTGGGCATGATCGAAGCGCCGCGCGGCATCCTGATTCATCATTACAAGGTGAATGAGGAAGGCGCCATCACCTGGGCCAACCTCATCGTTGCGACGGGACACAATAATCTGGCCATTAATCGCAGCATCGATCAGGTGGCGCGACACTTCATCGACGGGAAGCACCTGAAAGAGGGAATGCTGAACCGCGTATCCGCTATTGTGCGCGCCTACGATCCGTGCTTTAGTTGCTCTACCCACGCTTCCGGCCAGGTTCCCCTGCACATTCAGTTGCTGGGGCCGGAAGGTTCCGTGCTGGATGAGCTGAGGAGTTAATGAAGCGAGTGGTGAGTGGGCAGTGGATAGTGGGCAGAAAAAAAACTGCGCCGGGCGCAGCGCCGCTATCCACTAACCACTCTCCACTTTCCACTGTTCTTATCATCGGCTACGGCAATCCGCTGCGGAGCGATGATGCGTTGGGCTGGCACGCCAGCCGCTTACTCTCCCAGGCGCTTACCGGCGAGGGCGTCGAAGTCATTACCTGCCATCAACTTACCCCTGAACTTGCCGAACGCCTGAGCCAGTGCCGCCGCGCCGTCTTTATCGACGCCGACGCCGAAGGCAAGCCGGGCGATATTCATCGCCGCTCCGTCCGCCCGCAGACTCCCACGTCATCTTCATTTACCCACACCTGCACGCCCTCCGGGCTGCTCGCCAGTGCCCAACAGTTGTATGGTCACCGCCCGCGGGCCATCGCCATCACTGTTACCGCCCAGACTTTTGAGTTTGGCGAGACTCTCTCCCCCGTCGTTTCCGCTGCCCTCCCCAAGGTGGTGGAGTTGGTCTGCGAGTGGGTGGGAGTTGAGCGCGCTAAGCCGTAGTGAGATCTCCCTGCTATGCCGGGGAGGCATGCGGGGTTTGGCATATTAGAGTAACGGTTCGTTTGCCGGACAAAAGACCCCTCACCCGTCCCGCGCCCGCTGGTGAAAGCGCGCGGCGCGGTCCACCCTCTCCCCTCGGAGAGGGAAGGCCCGATTTTCAGCGCCCGTGCGCGCGATGATCTTTTCCCTCTCCGAGGGGAGAGGGTGGCCGAGGGACGAGGTCGGGTGAGGGGTCTCTGACTGTCCAGCCCCTTTGGGGATCG
>JARLGN010000091.1 GCA_031292775.1 Acidobacteriota bacterium
GAGAGGAGATCTCACCTATGAGGTTAGGGAAGTACATTTGCTTACTCCTGGTATTGAGCATTGCTCTCCCACTTGCAGTGCTGGCACAGACCACCGCCGGATCGGTTTCCGGAGTGGTGACGGATCCCAACGGGGCAGTAGTTCCCGCTGCGACCGTCGTAGCCACGCACGTGCCAACGGGGCGGCAATATAGCGCCATATCCACGCAAGCCGGACTCTACGTTTTCCCCAGCTTGCCGACGGGCCCTTACACGCTCGCGGTAAAGCAACCTGGGTTCAAAGCGTATATCCAGACCGGCATCGAAATCCGCGTTGATTTGCGCGAGACCATCGATATTAAACTGACGTTGGGCACGGTCCAGCAAACGGTGGAAGTAAAGGCAACCGCACCGGTGCTGGAAACTGCCAACGCCACCCGCGGGGAAGGCCTGAGTCCTCAGACCATGGCGTCCCTGCCGTTGTGGAACGGCGGCCTGGAAACGGCGAATTCGTTCGTCGGATACATGGCCGGTGTCACGGGCAATGGGGAAACCAGCATCGGTGGTTCCATTGGCCGCGCTTCGGAAATCCTGATTGACGGCGCCAGCGCTGTCAACGCGGAATCCGGTGGCGTGTCGTTCTATTTCCCCGGCTTCTATGCTTTCAGCGAAATGAAGCTGATCAGTTCCGGCTTCCTGGCGGAGGACGGACGCGTGGGCGGTGGAATTCAGACCTACGTCACCAAGTCGGGCACCAATGCGGTGCACGGCGCTGCGTTCTTTAACTTTAAGCGGCAATTCCTCGACGCAGTACCCTGGGCCACTAACGCCAGCGCTGGTGCACGGTTCCAAGCTCCCTGCCGGGTTCCCCAAGCCAAGGCCTGTCGCCCCAAGGAACGGTTCAATGAAGAAGGTGGGTACGCGGGCGGACCGGTCTACATCCCTCATGTTTATGATGGACGCAACCGTACGTTCTGGTACTTCACATGGGCGGGCTTCTGGCAGCCTGCGGCTATTGTCCAAAACACCGGTGAGCAAGTTCCCACCGCGGCAATGTCGCAAGGCAACTTCCAGGGCCTTACGAGTTATGGGGCGGCCGTCCCTAAGCTCTACGATCCTACAACTCTTGATGAGAGTGGTAACCGCGTGCCTTTTGGTACCCCCGGTGCCTATAACATCATTCCCACCAACAGAATCAGCACCATTTCCAAGAACATTATCCCTTACATCCCTGCCCCCAATTCGGGAACCACGACCAGCGTGGCCAACGACTACGCCTATAACTCCAAGACCATCGTGACGGACAAGGATTGGTCGTTCAAGATTGACGAATCCATCCACACGCGGAATCGGGTGGCGTTTTTCATGACCCACCGCTCGCAACTGAGCAGCACGGATCAGTACATGCCGGGCCCGCTCAGCAACGGGTTGGATAGCTTCAACGCGCCGTACTACGAGCGCGCCACGGACGATTTCGTCATCAACCCGCATTGGCTGGTCCATACCCTTTGGGGATTCAGCCAGGAGCGGCAACTCTGGAATAACCCGCTGCAGAATGGCTTTGGCACAAAATTCGGCTTCCCCTATCCGCAGCCCAACAGCCAGCAGAACGCCACACCGTATATCAGTTTCCTCCAGGATTTGGATGGAACCGTTCCCTACACGGGGTGGGGCATGAACCAGGGTAAAGTCAACAATGGCGGCCAGTGGAACTGGGTTACCACCGTTGCGCAGAATATTACCTGGATTCACAACAAGCACGAATTCAAAATGGGGTGGGACATTCGCCGCATGAGGACCACGGGCAATGACTGGGCCACGACGAATGGACTCTACACCTTCAACCGTGTGGAAACCGCGGCCTCAGCCGCTAGCGCTACCACGGGCAGTGCCTACGCCAGCTTCCTGCTCGGCCAAGTGGACAGCGCCAGTGAAGGCGCCCTGCCGGTATTTGTCGGGCAGACGCGCTATGGTTACCACGCCGGATTCTTCCAGGACACTTGGAGAATTCGTCCACACTTCACCCTGAACCTCGGCGTCCGGTATGAAGTTCCCATCGGCTGGCACAACGTGAACGGTGATTACGCTTCCTTTAGTCCGACCACCCTTGATCCCACCGCGGGCAATCTCCCCGGCGGCGTGATCTACATGGGCAGCGGACCGGGACGGATTGGGACGCTGCGTCCCTATCCCACCGACTTCAGCGACATCGGGCCGCGCGCAGGGTTTGCCTGGAATGTGAAACCCAGCATCGTGGTTCGTGGCGCCTGGGGTATCTTCTATGAGGGCTTGGGCAACGGCGGCTGCGGCTGTGAGGATGGTTTCGGCGGCGGCACCTTTGGCCAGTCTTCTCCGGACAAATTCAGCCCGGCATTCAATTGGGATGCAGGTACGGCCAACCCGAATCACCCCGCCAACAATCCGGGTGGCGTGCAGGCTCCGGCCAGCTTCAAACCAGCACAGCAACTCGCTGGCGTCGATAACGGCTGCGATGCCTGCGGAAGCCTCTACCAGATGGGGCCGAAATTCGGCAAGGCTCCCCGTGTCTACTCCTATAACCTGACCCTCCAGAAAGACTACAAGAACTGGTTGTTCGAGGGCGCCTATGAGGGCGAGCGTTCTGTGGGCCTGAACTCCTCGGTTTACATCAACACTCTTCCCACCAGCAACCTCTACCTGGCGAATACTTTTTACCCCGGTGAGGCCAACAATGCGTTGCAGGCGCCAATCCTGGATGCCGCGGTTCAGTGCGGTTATTACAACAATTGCGCTTCCGGTGCCCAACCGGTGCTGCCCTATGCGGGCTTTGCTTCCGCTGCCACCCCCCAATCTTTTGGCTGGGGGCCCAAAGTGACGCTGAACCAGGCTATCGCTCCGTTCCCACAATACAATCGCGTTTTCTCGGCAAACTCGGGCGACGGCCGCAACTGGTTCGATTCCTTCCAGTTTAAGGTTGAGCATCGTTTTGGCAACCTGAACTTGGAATCAACCTATGTCTTCGAGAAGATTCTGAACATCATGTCTTATCGTCAGATCTTCACCCAGACTAGCCAACAGGGGTCGCAGGATTCCTACAACCTAATGGCCGACAAAGGCTTGCAGATTGAGGATATGCCCAACGTCGTCAACATCCTGATGAGTTACCGCTTGCCTTACGGCAGGGGCCAAAAGTGGCTCAGCAATTCCAACTCCGTCGTGAACCATTTGGTTGGCAATTGGACGTTCGCAATGGACGGGCAGTATCGCAACGGTGCACTGAGCCAGGTTCTGAATCCCACGAACTATCTCAGTTCCGAGCTCTTCTCGACTCTGACCAAAGCTACGTCAAACGGCGGAGCGATTCGTACCGGTATCTCCTCCGGAACGCTTGATCCCCACAACAGTTCCATCCGGTGGTTCACTACCAACGCCGCCGGCGCCAGCGCTACGTACAGCACGACCCCGGCCGGCACCCTGGGCGCAGCTTCCTATTACAACAACCAACTGCGCAATCCCTGGTACCGGTACGAGGCGTTCTCACTGAACAAACAGATCAAAATCCGGGAATCCGTACTGTTGAACTACCAGATCAACGTTTACGATCCGTTCAACCGGACGGATTTCTATATTGCTAGCACAACCATCAACATCGCGTCCACGAGCTTTGGCCAGGCCGCGGGGAATCTAGCTGGTCCTCGCAACATCACCATGGGTCTCCGGCTGGAGTTCTAACCCATCATGAAATCTGGGGGGATCAGGCAATTCCCCCCCCGGTTTTCAAAGTGGAATGGAACGAAGAAACATCTGATAGTTTCTTGATCGCAAGATCTCAGGGCCAACCTCGTTAAACGGGATTGGCCCTGTTTTTTTTGCTCCCGCCCCCTTGGGGCTCGCGCAGAATTAACGTAACGTTACGGTAACGGCGGAACCACATCTGAGCCCTCCCGATCCCGTTCCGCGAAGTCCGGGTTAAATGAACAGCACTGAGCAAAGACGCGCCTAACACCCGTTTGGCGCAGATTGCTTCCACAGAGTGCCGCTCAGTGTATGGATGGTCAGGCCCGTAAATATGATAACGATTCCATTTTTTTATGGCAGGGGGTCAAATTGTGTTACACTTACCGGTTTCCCGGCCATCGCACCCCCCGTGCGATGCCGTCGGTTAGCTATTACTCTAGGCCACCCCTTCGGTTTGTTTTGCATGGACACTTTTCATTGCCAAGGGGTGCGAAGGGCGCGCCCATGTATACAATCCGCGATGTGGCGAGGCTGGCGCATGTTTCCATAACCACTGCTTCCGCGGTAATCAATGAGAAGCGGACGGTTCGGGAAGCGTTGCGGCTGCGGGTGAAACAGGCCATGGAGGCTTTGGATTATCATCCTGACACCGTGGCGCGCAGTCTGAAGGTTCGGCGCACCATGACGGTGGGGATCGTAATCCCCGACGTCACCAATCCCTTCTATCCTGAAATCATGAGGGGCATGGAGGATGTGGCGCGCCGCAGTGGGTATTCCGTGTTCTTCTGTGATTCCAACGAAGATGAGGAATTGGAGCGCAGTCATCTCAGCGCGCTCTTCTCCCGGCGGGTGGATGGTGTGGTGATCGCGCCCGCAAACCCCTACAACGTGCGGGACCGGTTGACGCGGCAGCGTATTCCCTTCGTATTCTATGACCGGGTTCCCCCCAACTTTCCCGGCGCAGCGGTGATGACCGACAACTTCGAAGCTTCGCGAAAAGCTGTGCGTTATCTGATGGACTTGGGCCACGAACGTATTGCCATTGTTATCCCCACGCCGCACCTGGCTGCCGTGGTGGAACGGCTGGAAGGCTTCCGGCAGGCCCTGAAGGAAGGGAACATCGCCGTCCGGGAGGATTATGTTCGTCGCGTTATGCTTCCCGACATTTCACCGCGCAGCGCTTACCATTGCGGTTTGGACCTGATGCGCCTCCCCGAGCCTCCCACCGCCGTCTTTTGTGGCAACAACCGTATGACGGTCGGTGTAATGCAGGCCCTGGGAGAACTTCGCATCCCCTATCCGCAATCTGTCAGCCTGCTGGGGTTTGACGATTTTGATTGGGCGGCTAGTGCCAACCCCCGGATAACCACGGTCGCACAGCCGACCTATGAAATCGGCAAGCAGGCGATGCAGTTACTCGTTCGCCAGATGGTGGGTGTGGAGGACAAGGAGGACAAGGAGGACAAGTTAGAGGCGGGAGTGTCTCATTTAATCGTTTTGTCGAGCGAACTCCGGATCCGTGAATCCACCGCCCCACCGCCCCGCGTTCAGGTGGCAATGGCCAATAGCTAGACGAAACGTTTCCGCTAATTCCACCCAGCCCACGTAAATATCCGACTACGGCATGCCGGTCTCACATTTTCGCTTAGGCCTAGGCGATTTCATATACGACAAAACGTCACAATGGACTATGAACGGTGGCTGTATTTCCGCGATTCCATGCAAACAACCGCTTCTTCGGAATACGACAAAATGACTGGCGTGATCGCCGTTTGAACAAAAATGGTAACGTTGCTATTTTTCCCTTGACAACGCCATATGATGCTGGTTAAATGCGCCCATTGTTTCGCACCCTTTCGTCCCGAACCTGGCGGTGAAGTGATCGTCGGCGCAAGGATCGAAGGTGGCGCGAATTGTGAACTCAGGTAGTCGGTGCAGTTCCTAGCGTCGGGTCTTATTGGGGTCTTCTTCACGGATAGAAGGTGGGAGGCCGAATCTTAGGCGCTTCACAGCAATGCCAGAATCATCGCTGTGCACCCGTAGCGGCAACTTAACAGGCAATGTCAGTTGGGGCCGCATAAGGGTTCCACCTAGCGTAGTGAACAAGCAGAGGCACGCGCTTCTGTTTGGGTCAGGATCGCACTTACCACATGAAAATGAAGCAGTGGTTGCCGTGCCCTGGTTCAATAAATGACTTCCTGCCCGTAGGTGCGCCGCACTTACGCGAGCAAGCCGACAGACTGCTCCACCGCACAATACGGAGTGTCACTTGCCAGCGCCAATATGCCGAAAAGGCGGCGCTGCGCGGGAGTCGATGGGGGGAATCTCCTACCCTCTCTTTCCCCAACTCAGAGCAATGCCATGGCTGGAGGTTTGGAACACATACGTCATAACGGCCTGCCGGGCCGACCGCACGATGGCAGGCGATTTTGTTTCTCATTAAAGAAGAGAGGAGTTCTTGCTTATGAAGGCAGCGAAGTACCTTTGCTTATTCCTGGCATCCCTCATCATTCTCCCGGTTGCGCTGTTGGCGCAAACTTCCAACGGTTCAATTTCCGGGGCGGTTACCGATCCCAACGGGGCGACAGTCCCATCGGCGACGGTTGTGGCCACGCACACACCAACCGGGCGCCACTACACTTCGGTAACCACTCAGGCGGGTCTGTACGTTTTCCCCGACCTGCCGACGGGTCCGTACACCATCACAGTAAAGCAGACGGGCTTCAAGACTTATGTCCAAACGGGCATCGAGGTCCGCGTCCAATTGCGCGAAGTCATTGACATCAAACTGCAGTTGGGCACCGTTCAACAAACAGTAGAAGTCCGGGCGACGGCGCCCGTGCTCGAGACCGCCAACCCCACGCGCGGCGCTGGCATGAGCCCGCAACAAATGGCCAACCTGCCGCTCTGGAACGGCAGCTTGGAACTGGCGAATAGTTTCGTGGGCTTTATGCCCGGAGTCAATTCCAACGCTGAAACCAGTGTTAACGGTTCCATCGGTCGTGGTGAGGAAATCATGATCGACGGCGCCACCATGGTTAGCCCGGAATCCGGGGGCGTCGTGCTGATCTTCCCCGGCTTCTATGGCTTTGGCGAATTCAAGATGCTCACCTCCGGCTTCACCGCTGAGTATGGTCGCGCCGGCGGCGGAATCATTCAACTTACCACCAAGTCGGGCACCAACCAGCCCCACGGCGCCATGTTCTTTAACTTTAAGCGGCAGTTCCTTGACGCCGTTTCGTGGTCCAACAACGCGAATCCCCAACAACGCGGATATGTTAATGGAAGTGGGGCCACCATCATCCCCACCGGTACGGAATGTAATGCTATACAAACGAAGGCCTGCCGTCCCATGGAGCGGTTCAACGAAGAAGGCGGATATGCGGGTGGACCAGTGTATATTCCGCACGTTTGGGATGGCCGCAACCGGACCTTCTGGTACTTTTCGTGGGTCGGCTTTTGGCAGCCCGCTGCGGTCACCGTCAACAGCGGCGAGACCGTACCCACTGCGGCGGAGATTCAGGGCAATTTCTCCGGCGCGGGGTTACCGGCTATCTACGATCCGGCTACCAGCCCCCGGACGCAATTCCCGAACAACATCATTCCCACCAACCGGTTTAGCACCATTTCCAAGAACATACTTCCCTACATTCCCGCCCCCAATGCGGGATCGGCTGGGCAGCTTACCGGGAACTACGCGTTCAACTCCACGAACCTGACCACCGACAAGTCCTGGTCGATCAAGATCGATCATTCCATTCACACCCGGAATCGCGTTGCGTTCTTTATGGTCTATCGCGACACGATTGGCGCTACGAATACGTATTATCCCGGCCCTCTCAGCGACGGCCTCACCAACAACAACGATACCCTCGATCCGCGTGCCACCGATGACTTCGTGGTCAATCCCCACGTCCTGATCCACACCGTTTGGGCATTGCAAAACGAGCGGCAACGTTGGTTTAACCCCCTCCAGAACGGTTACGGCATCAAGTGGGGCTTCCCGGATGCGGTTGGAACCCCCCAGGATGCCTCGCCGATTATTTCCTTTGAGACTGACCTCACCATGGCCTCGGGTGGAAACGGCCAAAACGGTGTGTGGTGGGGCATGAACCAGGGGAAAGTCAACAATGGACAGCAGGTTAACTGGACCATGAGCGCGAACCAGCAGCTCACCTGGATCCACAACAAGCACGAGTTCAAGATGGGGTGGGACATTCGCCGCCCCAGGACGACCGGCAATGACTGGGCCGGATCGAACGGCACCTACCAGTTCTCGCGCGTGCAGACAGCGGCCGCCAGCGGCACTGCCGGCGCGGGCACCGGTTACTCCTTCGCCAGTTTCCTGCTGGGGGATGTCGACGTTGCCAACGAAAATGGCGCGCCACCCTTTATCGGGAAGACACGCTATGGTTACCACGCTGGGTTCTTCCAGGACAACTGGAGAATCCGGCCGAAGTTTACCCTTAACATTGGCTTCCGGTATGAAGTTCCCGTCGGCTGGCACAACGTGGTTGGGGACTACTCATCGTGGAGCACGTCGGCCACAAACCCCACCGCCGGCAATCTGCCTGGAGCCCTGATCTACATGGGGAGCGGACCTGGCCGTATCGGCCAGTCCCGTCCCTATCCTACGGACTTCAGTGACATCGGGCCGCGCGCGGGCTTTGCTTGGAACGTCAAGCCGACTGTCGTGGTCCGTGGCGGATTTGGTCTCTTCTATGAAGGCTTGGGCAACGGCGGCTGCGGCTGCGAGGACGGCTTCGGCGGCGGCTCCTTCGCCCAGGCTTCCGATGGCTTCAATCCCGCGTTCGACTGGGATCCTGGAGCCTACAATCCCAATAAACCCACCAACAATCCGGGCGGCGTGCAGCCACCGTCCACCTTCCATGCAGCGTTGCAGGTTCCCGGCGCTGATAACTTTAACAGTGGCATCTACTATATGGGACCGCACTATGGTAAGGCGCCTCGAATCTATGAATGGAACCTCACCCTGCAGAAGGATTTCCATCAATGGTTGTTTGAGGGCGCCTATGTGGGCAATCGTGGCCATGGGACGAATTCCTCTGTGTACATCAACACCCTTCCCACGAGCGACCTTTACCTGGGGAACTTGTCCTACACCCCGACGGGGGGAACGACTGTGCCCGCTTTCAACGCCTTGCAAACGGCAATTACTGATCCCAGGGTACAGTGCGGTTACTACAACAATTGCACCTCCGGTGCTTCTCCTGTGCTGCCTTTCCCAACCTTCTTGAGTTGGGGCGGCAGTGCGACCCTGGCCCAGGCTCTGCGTCCATTCCCACAGGTGGGAACCGTTTATTCTTCCAACTCGGGCGATGGCAAGACCTGGTACGATTCCTTCCAGGGTAAAATCGAGCGCCGGTTTGGCGCGTTGAACCTCACGGGTTCCTACGTCTATTCCAAGACTCTGGATCAGATGTCCTATCGCCAGATCTTTACTCAGACCACCAACCAGGGGACGCAGGATTCCTATAACATTAAGGATGCCAAGAGCTATATGTTTATGGACATCCCCAACTACGTCAATGTCATTATGAGTTACCAGTTGCCCGTTGGCCGGGGCAAGAGGTTCCTGGGCAACTCCAATGGCATCGTGAACAAATTCGTGAGCGGTTGGATTTTCTCGGCTGACCAGCAGTACCGCAGCGGCAATCTGATTCAATTGGTCAATCCCACGAATAATTTGGGGAACGAGCTCTTCTCAACCCTGACCAAGCTCACCGCCACGGGATCTCCGATTCGCACTGGCATCGCCGCCACATCGCTGGATCCCAACAATGCGAGCATCCATTGGTTCAATGCCAACGGATGTACATCGGGCTGCTCCAGTTACTCCTCTTCGTTCGCAGCGACCCCGGCTTTCACACTGGGCAACCAGTCAATCTACAATACCCTGTACCGTCAGCCGTGGTACCGGAACGAGTCCATGTCGCTTAACAAGCAGGTCAAAATCTGGGAGTCTGTCCTGGTCAACTACCAAATCAACGTATTCGACCCCTTCAACCGGACGGATTTCGGCGGTATTCAAGGCAATGTTTCCTCCTCCGCTTTCGGTCGGTCGACGGGCGCTCAAGTTGGGCCTCGCAACATCACCATGGGTCTAAGGCTTGAGTTCTAAACCAACGGGAAACTTGGGGGGAACCAGAAGGTTCCCCCAGGTTTTCAATCGACAGAGTTGATTTGTTTGAAAGCATCTCCAATTGTTCTTTGAATAATTCTTCGATCGAACTCGGGGCCAATCGCATCTTCCTGGATTGGCCCCCCTTTTTTACTACAGAGTATCGCAATCAACTAAAACGCCTGCCGCAATCCAAAGATTTGCGTCGCAGTCCCAACGGCTTTCCCGAAGCCTCTTTACGCCCGCCCTTTCAGGCGCATAGTGATAATTTCCGGCACACGATAGGCACACGGTCATGAACCTTTCCTTCAAGACTCTGCTCATAGTTCTGCTCCTGGTGCCCGTCGGCGTTGCCAATCAGGGGAGCAGCGGCAGACCCCTTGCTCGCCTGGATCCTCGCGGCCGCGAATTACTCACTCAGGCGATGAGCGTCATTGATAGCCATTTTGATGAGAGGGCCGCACTGATCCGGCCCATCACTGCTTTGACTCCCGCGGTGGGCGCTGGATATCGGCATCCGCATGTCATTCGTGACACAAGCTGGTATGCGGTTGGCCTGTTGCTCCGCGATCAGCCTGGCGACCGCGACCGCGCCATTCGCGCCCTCAACGCCGTTCTTGACCAGCAGATCGATGAACCGGGAGAGCGTTGGCACGGCACTTTCTACCGTGAGGCGGAGGAACCCCGGCCTGGAGAAGGGGCTCGCGAAGGGCACGAATACGACGCGAACTGGCGCGAATTCATTGGCACAACCCTCGAGATCATCCTCTTGAATTTCGGTGACCGGCTGCCCAAGGATTTGAACCAGCGCATGGAGCAGTCCATTCGGACAGCCGTGGAGGGAGAAATCTCGGAAGCCCGCCTGGCGCCGTCCTACACCAACATCGCCCTTCTTTACGGCGCGCTGATCAGCTTTGCCGGCGAACGCTTCCATCGCGCCGATTGGAAGCAACGGGCGGCGGAGTGGACCACTGCCGTCTATCGCCAATTCAAAGAACACGGGGCCTTTCCGGAATTCAACTCGCAGACCTATTGCGGTACGGATCTCTTTGCTCTTGCCTTGTGGCGCGCCTACGGCACAACGCCGGAGATGCGCCGCGCCGGCGCCGAGATGGAGGCCACGCTATGGCGCACCATTGCGTCCTTATATCATGCGGACCTGAAGAACCTCTCTGGCCCCTATGATCGCTCCTACGGCATGGATATGCGTCAGTATGCATCTCTCATCGGCTTGTGGCTGCGCACCGTCCTTGATCCGCAAATCGCGCCGTTGCCGGCCATTGCGCCCGGCGTGACTTGGGGCAACGAGCAGATCTACGCTCCGACTTTCCTGCTCGTGCCGACGCGAATCCCCGAGGATGCCATGCGGCATTTCCGCGCCTTCCAGGGCGAACGCCTGGTGCGGCAGGAGATTACCTCAAAGCGCTACGCCACCGCCTGGATTGGAAAGGATTACATGTTCGGTGGGGAGTTCACGAGCATGACGAGAGATACCATCGGTCCCGAGAACCAGTTCCATCCGGTTACGCTGCATTGGAAAGTGCCCGGTGGCGACGTGGGGTGGATTCGCATGGTGAATTCTCCCCGCGTTGATGCCATCGCGAGCAAGGACGAGCTAAAGATATCGTGCGTGGGAGACTCCACGTTTCGGATCATGGCTCGTGGCGCCGAAACCAGCGGCATCCAGCGTGACGCGTGGGTGCTCCCCGGGCTCACCGTGCTAGTGGAAACCGACGCGCATGACGCATCCGTGGCCGCCACGCAGGGTTATATTGAGATCACCTACCACGATGCGACCAGGGTCACGCTGCGACCGAAAGCAACACGATAAGCAACGAAAGATTTGGAAAGAATCGTGCCCACCTCAACAGGTTCAGTCTCGATCGATTTGCGCCATCATCCTGACGGAAGTAGGGAGGTCAAACCGTGCGCGTGAACAGGCGACCTCGTTTGTCAGGCTGGATCATCGGATGGTCGCTATTGCTAAGCGTTGCCATTCTCATGGCGGCGGAAAACTCGAATCAGGACAAAGTGCAGCAGCGCGGCCAGGATAGCGATTTCCTGGTGGTCAATTACGACCCGGAGATTGAACAGGCAGCGCGGATTTCCAAGGCTGACGTCCTGGCCAACCGCGTACGGGCGGCCGGGGCCGTGGGGTTTGGTCCAGGCGGCCGATACGATGGAATCTGGATGTTGGACAGCACCTCCGTGCTGGAAGCCTATCGTTACTGGGGCTCGGAGTATCGTGATTTTATGTATTCGGATGTGCCCGGACAGTTGGGCCTCGTTCCTCGTTTCGCTGCTGCCCAGGACACCGACGGGCAGATTCCTGGGGCCATCGTGCGTCTGAAGGGAATGCACGAAGGTACCTACTACGTGGAGTATGGGGGCCGGTTTGACTTGGCGCAGAATCGCAAAGAACATCGCGATCTGGAAAGTGCGTACACCTTCGTGCACGTCAACTACATGTACTGGAGGGACACCGCGGACCTGACTTACGCGCGCCGCTACCGCAACGTGCTGCGACGCTCACTCAATCCGATTGACCACCGCCGCGATGCAGCGACAGGCCTGATCCTGGGAACTTATGGATACCCGAACTGCGACGTCAGCGCGGATTACGCCGTGCCCCAGACGGCGGCAGAACCGTACTTAAATGCCACGTACGTGCGCGCCTACATCGAGTATGCCGACTTGGCGGAGGCCTTGGGGGACGCCGCCGAAGCGACACTCTATCGCCACAAGGCTGATGCTTTGCGGCAAGCCATCAACCGTTACCTCTGGGTTCCCGCCCGAAACCGATATGAAATGCGCATCCTGCACACCCCAGTTTCAACCGATCCCACTCTGCCAGCCGCAGCCATCAAAGAGGACACGCGGTTTCCCCTACTGAACAACATCCTGCTGATTTACTACGGCATCCCGGACTCGCGGGAGAAGGTTGATGCACTGACCCGTCAGATCGACGAATCAGAAAAGGGGCTCGCCGTAGTGGGACGGATGGTGGTGCCTCCTTACCCTGATGACTTCCTAACCCGCCACTTCAATTTGTTCAATGGCGGCAGATACTGCAATGGAGACGTGTGGACCTGGTATTCGAACCGGTATGCGATTGCACTTTACCGGTTGGGCTTGCCCGCCAGCGCGGACCACGTGCTCCGCTCGCAGGCACGTGTGGCGATACGGGACCAGGGCTTTTCCGAGTATTACGCGCACGACGAAAAGGGGGCTGCCAAAGGCGCCTTCCCTTATGCGGGAACTGCGGCCACTTACCAGTTAGCAGTAGTGGAAGGGCTTTTCGGCTTGGAATTGGACGCGCCACGCCACTCCCTCAGCGTGCATCCGTCACTCTCGCGATCAGGAAAATTGCGCGTTCGCCTGGGCGGCGAGCCCACGGAAGTCAGCCTTGATATCCAGCCCGACCGCAACGAAATGTCGCTGCGAGTGGAAACAGGGCTAACGGTTCGCGGGGACTTCCGGGTGTTGGTTCCCGAGGTGTTCAATCCAGGCCTGAATTGGATGGTCACCCTGCAGTCGGCAGGCAAGAGCTTACCAATCCGTTGCTCGCTCGCTTCTCTGGGCAACGGCACCTACGTTCGGTTTGAGGCTGACCTTGCACCCGGCGGCCAGCAATTCCGGTTGTGGCAGGCAAGGGTATCGTCCTCTCGATTGCCCGGGGCTCGGAAGTAGAAGTTGAGAAGCTGTATTGGCCGGGCTAAAGCCCCGCGCTTCCGAACCCGTGGCGAGAACTCCGCGAAGGCGGGGAGGTCATCATATGCACGTGAACAGGCGACATCGTTTGTCAGGATGGATAAGCGGATGTTCGCTATTGCTGAGCGCTGCAATCCTCATGGCGGCGCAAGACTCGAACCAGGAAAAAATGCAACATAGCGATCAGGATACTGGCTTCCTGGTGGTCAATTACGACCCGGAGATTGAGCAGGCATTGCAGATTTCCAAGACTGATATCCTGCGTAATCGGAGGGTCAAGAACGGCGTAATCGGATTCGCGCCCGGCGCGGGTTACAACGGGATCTGGCTGACGGATAGCACCTTCCTGCTGGCGGGCTATCGCTATTGGGGACCTGAGTACAGAAACTTCCTATACTCCGACCAGCCGGAGGCTTTAGGTCTTGTGCCGCGGTTCGCCGCCGTTCAGGACACCGACGGGACGATTCCCATGGCCATCACGGGCGACGAGGGAAAGATCGAATACGGGGGCCGCTGGGACCTCGCCCAGCGCAAACAGAACCGGGACATGGAAAGCCCTTACACCTTCGTCCACGTCAACTACATGTACTGGAGGGACACTGCGGACCTGACTTACGCGCGCCGGTACCACACTTCACTGCGACGCGCGCTTGACCCGGTTGATCACCGCCGCGATGCTGCAACAGGCCTGATCCTGGGGACTTATGGACCCCCGAACTCCGACGCCTGCGTGGACTACGCCGTCCCCCAGACGACGGCGGAACCATACTTGAACGCTCTGTACGTGCGTGCCTACCGTGAATATGCCGACATGGCGGAGGCCTTGGGGGACGCTGCCGCGGCGAAACTCTATCGTCACAAGGCAGATGCTTTACAGCAAGCCATAAACCGTTACGTCTGGGTTGCCGCCAGAAACCGATACGAGATGCGCATCCTGCGCACCCCGGTCTCAACCGATCCCAATTTACCAGCCACCGCCATCAAAGAGGACACGCGCTTCCCCCTGGTGGACAACATGCTGCTGATCTACTACGGCATCCCGGACTCGCGGGAGAGGACTGATGTCCTGATTCGCCAACTCGACGAATCAGAGAAGAGTCTCGCGGTAGTGGGGCGGATGGTGGTGCCACCATACCCTGATGGTTTCATAACCCGCGCCCGGAAAATGTTCGACGGCGCTACTTACCACAATGGAGACGTGTGGACCTGGTTTTCGAACCAGTATGCGATTGCCCTATACCGACTGGGCTCGCCCGCCGGCGCCGACCACGTGCTCCGCTCGCAAGCCCGCGTGGCGATCCGGGACCAGGGCTTTTCCGAGTATTACGCGCACGACGAAAAAGGAGCCGCCAAGGGCTCATTCCACTACGGACCAACGGCCGCCACCTTTGAGTCAGCCGTTGTCGAGGGATTGTTCGGACTCGAACTGGATGCGCCACGCCACTCCCTCAGCGTACATCCGTCGCTCGCGCGTTCGGGTAAATTGCGTGTGCGCTTGGGCGGCAGGCCCACGGAAGTCAGCCTTGAAATCCAGCCCGATCGTAACGAAATGTTGCTGCAAGTGGAAACGGGGCTGACGGTCCGCGGCGACTTCCGGGTGTTGGTTCCCGACGTGTTCAAGCCAGGCGGGCAATGGATGGTTACCCTCCAGTCAGAAGGCAAGAGCTTACCGATACCATGCTTGCTAACTTCATTGGGCAATGGCACCTACGTGAGGTTTGAGGCGGACCTTGCACCCGGTGGCCAGCAATTCCGGTTGTGGCAGGCCAAAGCATCGTCCTCTCGATCAAGTGCGGCGAATATTCCCAGAGCCGGAAGAGAGTCCGGCAGAACTTCAGATGTTCATAATCCATCTTAATAGGACGGTGAGTGATGCGCATAAAACGGAGGGAATTTGTAGAAATCTTGGGAGGGTCGATTGCTGGTTTGCCCGCGCTGGCTGCGAACTCTGTAGCCCGGCCGCTCGAGGCAGATGTGCAGTCCGTACCTGCGTCCCCCATCACGCAGAAGGCCTTTACGGTGAGCGGGGGCGGCATGATGGTGGAGATTTCAAGTCAGGGGAAAATCGTTGGCGTCGTCCTGGCTGGCAAGGCAATTCATTTGCATGTGCAGGGGGAGACAGCTTTGGCGGAATGCGAACTGAGGGGGGATATCACCTCCACGAAGCTGCCTGGCGGTGGCGTGGAATTCCGCAAGCCCATCGCCTTCCAGCGGGGATACCGCAATGCCAGCCTGGTGGAACGGTTCCTGCCCACTTCCGATAGTGTGCGCTGGGAAATCGAGATTCAGGGTGAGGACGATCCCTGGGCGACGCCCATTGAAACGCGTTTGAAGTGGCCGGAGGCCAAGTCCGCCAAGTTCTGGACTTCCTGGGGTGATGATTTCTCTGGGAAGATCGTCGGGAAGAAGGACACTTCCGATCCGACGCTCTCACAGGCTTTGCGGCTCGCCAGGGCGAGGGACTCCTCCGGCAAGGGGTGGTGCGATCCAACGGTCCCACGGGCTTTTCGGGAGATGGATCTGGAGTACGGAGGGCATCACTTCTCCGCTTCGGGATTCTCCGTTCCCATTGCCACGGTTATCGACGCAGCCAGGGATTCAGGTGTGAGCTTGGCGCTTTCTCCTGAGGATACCATCATCGACATGAGGCTTGGGACAGGTGCTGACGGGTCGTTCACGTTTTCCCGAATGAATAACAAGATCTGTAAGGACAAACCCGTCCGGTTCGCCATGGACCTGATTGCCCACGCCGGGGACTGGAGGCCGGGGCTGGGCTGGATGGTCAAGCGCTATCCGGATTACTTTAACCCTGCCAACTCCACTGCGGATGACGCGGGAGGCGGTGGGGCGTACTCATCGTTCACCGGGGATTTGGATGCGGAGAAGTTCAAGAAAATGAGTTTCCGGGTAAATTGGCTAGCCAGCTTTGACTGGCCCTACGTCGGGATGTATTTACCCCCGGTTCCAGAGGGCACGGAATGGACGAGTTGGTATCACAAGACGGCATCGACACGAAAGATTGATGATTACTGCCGCCGGATGCGCGCCGATGGCTTCCATGTTTTGTGTTACTTTAACCTGACGGAATTCGGAACCGCCATCAAGTGTCCCGAGCCCCCTTCCAACGTAACCAATGAAGCAGATCTGTGGAAAGATCCCAACGCCTTTCTCTATAAGAAGCTTGCCGGCAACATTCTCTATGGGGAGGACGGCAAGCCGCTGTGGTCGTGGAACGATGCGGTGGTCGTGGATACGGGTGATGCCGCCTTCCAAGACTACATTGTGGAGCAAGCGGCAAGGCACGTGAAGGAAATTCCCCACTGTTCCGGAATATGTATCGATCGGATGGACTGGTTGATGCGGTTCAATTACCGTGCCGACGATGGAGTGACCTGGTTGTATATTGCCGTGGGGCGCGCGGAAGGACTTCCCGCACGGTCCCTTGTCAATTCCTGGAAACAGACCCTGAGCAGGATCGGGCCCATCATGCATAACGCCGGCAAGGCAATCTTCGGGAACCCGCACCTTAAACGCCTTGATCTGATGCGCGAGGTCGATGGGATATATGACGAAATTGGATACTTTGGTTTCAACCTGAATCAGTCCTCGTTTCTGGGAGTGCGCAAGCCCGTTATTGCCTGGACTGCCGAGTCACGGCAACTCCGGCCGGATCCAGATGAGTTCTTCCAGCGGCACCTGTTCATGGGGGCATTCCCCATGGTTCCGTACCCGGAAAATGACCATTCCATTGTTTCCGAGGAGTGGGCCGATCGGTTCTACAGGGACTATGGCCCGTTATTGGATGAGTTGCGGGGAAGAAAGTGGGTGCTTGAGCCTCATGTCATCACCGTTGAACAGGGCGCAGCCAAGGCCAACATTTTCCAAACTCCCAAGGGTTACGTAGTACCGATAACCTTCGGGGGAAAAGCTGCCAGCGCAAAGGTGGTTCTCCGTGGGTCGCCCGTAGTTGCAGCGCCGCAGGAATACAAAATCGAGATCCTCCATCCCGGCGCCGGCGAATGGAATGTCTTGAAGAGCCTTGGCAAGACCCCGGCAGGATTGATAATGACAGTCCCGTTGCGCAGGGGGTGTGCCATGGTCCGGTTGACACACGTCGCCGCATAGCGCAGAGCGCGCAATCCGGGGAGACAGAGCCCGCGCCTGTTGTCCCAAAAGAAATTGACATCCGGGTACGTGCAGGCGGCCTGCCTTGTTGACACTGGCCGTTCACGGAGATGTGACCCGGGGTTGTCCAATGTTGGCGCGCTTGAGAACAGACTTTTTGTCGCACAATAAAGCGACATAATGGCACTATTAATATTTTATGAATAGGGCTTGACATGCATCATAAATCCTGTTTGAATACATCCATTGTTTCGCTCCGGTTTTGATTCGTTTCAGGTGTTGGAGTCAATGCCTGTGTGTCAAGTGAACCCGGTAGCGATATTTGGCTTCAGGAAGGTCTTGCCTTTGGTAAGTCCTTGATGGAGTTTTGGTACTTCCTAGCGTCGAGTGGTGCTTGAGTCTCCGAAAGAGGCGGGAGACTGAGTGATTAGTTCCGCATAGCAGTTCACGATTCATCGCTATGCTCTCCTTGGGCGGCAGCTAAGACTACTCCTACCCTCAAATGCTGCGCA